>JAAZBV010000112.1 GCA_012513605.1 Desulfatiglans sp.
AAACTGCCCTGTTTCTAATCTGAAAAGATTTTTAACCACATTTTTTTATGAAGACCGCGCAGTAGAACATTTGATCGGGTAAAGGTCTTGATATGAATTTAAGTTCGATTTAATATTGATTTGAGATATCAATTAGATAGACATTTTGCCTAAAAACCGGGGCAGGTGCTGTAACCTGCCCCTTTAAGGTATTTCCAGGTTAAGGCTTTACGCTTACATAACCAGCGCCTTCACCAGAAAAGCTGCCAGATGTGCCACCGGTATGTGTGCCGCCTGCCACGCCGCTGAACTCTATCTGTTCAAAAGTCCCGGTGTCTGACCTGCTTAGGGCTCCGTAGCCGTTAAAGATATCAGCGCTCCAAATGTTATTCAATGCATCCCAGCTCTTTATATTAAAGTCAACATTGAGATCGTTGTTTGTGAGAGTTACATTCTCACCAAGGGGATTGCCAGCAAATGTGCCGGTTATATTCCCTGCTGCCCATACCTCCGGGGCAGCCCCTGTTGATGATGCAAAAAAGGTGACATCATGCATTGTAACAGAAACATTGATGCCAGTACCTGTAAGGGTTGTTCGCCCGATCTCCACCGCCGGTATGTTAAGTGATGCAAGTGTTGCGCGGCCAGACTCTGTTGCTGCCATTGCAACATATTCACCCGCCTTTACCCATACCCCGGCAGAAGCGGACTGCCATTTGAGATTTTCTGAATCTGAGGGGTCATATGTACCTGCGATCTTACCTGAAGAGACCCCTACAACCGGGACAACATCATTCAGGTCAACCCATGCGCCAACCATATCTCCTTCAATCCTGTTATCAGCCCATGTACCATCAAACTTGTACTTGGCAATCATGCCTGTGGTGTTGCCCACACCCTCAATAAAAAAATCGCTGTGATAACCAATTGTCCACCTGCTCTGAGGGGCCCCGCTGTACACACCGCCCAGTACCGCCTGCCACACGCCCCAGGGCTCTCCATTGATATTAAGGATTGTATGATTGCCCCCGCCTGCATATAAATACCCGGTTGAGTAGCCCATTGAGTCAAGAAAGTTCCCTTCACCAGGATATAAATATGAACCATAGTCATAACGGCCCCAGAAATAGTGGGTCTTATCCATTAGATTGTCCAGAAGTGTGTCTGAGGTTAACGAGGCAATTTCAACCTGTACCGGGTACATACCCCCTGCTGCATCCCATATGCCTGATAACCTGTTGGCGCTGCCTGTGTAATCTCCAATAAGTATACCAGACCTGTTTACCGGGCTTATAAAAATGGCATATATGTTTCCCATTGTGGATGAGCCAAGTACACCGCTGATAAAACCCGCATATGCACCGTTATCAGGGGTTGTGTCGGCGCCGTTATATGGGTTGAAGCTCTCGATACGATTTGCAAATATGAAAGGCTGCGATGGATTGAGAGAAAACTGGGCATCATAATTACCCAGGAAGGTTATATCGGCCCTCTCCCCGGATGTAGCCCCCCAAAGGTTTTCAAGTCCGCCCATAATACCATCGAGCCATCCTGTATTATACATATTATAGCCCTGCCATGAATTGTTGTTATCCCAGGTGTATGTTTCTGGCGGTGTAGCCAGAGAAGCAAGATCAAACATGGTAAATGGGCCGGTTGACTCATAGGAGATGAAATTTCCTGTTGAATGGTCATACACCCATTTCTGACTGTAAAAATTGGCATATGTGCCGTCAAATGACCTTGCATTTACCTGGTAGTAGGTATCTGTACCTGCACCGGCATTATAAAAGGTATAACCTCCCTCATGGCTGGATAGATCATAGTGGTAATTATACATGCTGGCGTTACTGTTCATAAAATAGTTGCCCCCGGTTTCTCCCCTTACCAGGTACAATCCGCTCCCGAAACTGCTGCTGAACTCCAGGTCAGCGGACTTCTTCCATATGCCCGCAGAGATGCCTGACCAGTTGCCCTCTTTTCCACCCGGGCCTGTTAGATGACCCTCTATTGTGCCTATACTGGTCATGGTTAAAAATTCACCCATTATCTCACCTGATACCCCATCAGTAAGCCATGTACCGTCTGTGATTTTGGCAGCCCACATGCCGCCGTCATTACGCCACTGCTGGGAATCATCCAGGTACTCTCCGAAGAGCCCGTATCCGCTTATTGCCCCAGACCATGAGCCTGATACCAGCCCCTCGTCATACCCTGCATAGCCGAATGACAGATTTAGAATACCCCACCTCTCTCCCCTAATGTATGAGGTATCACCGAATCCATGTGCCTTTATGCCTGTTTCTAAACTCCCTGAAAAGGCGCCCGTGAGTTTTTCCAACTCAAGAAAGCCATGACCTATCGCTGAGTTAAACTCATCCACTGTAAAGGCCCTTCCTGTGATGACCGGTGTAGCATACATTGTTCCATTGGCGCTCCATGCGCCTGCACCGTCAACTGAGCCTGTGAATTCACCCGAAATGATACCCAGACCTGTTCCTTCAGGGTTCAGGTAAATGGCTTTGATCATACCGCTTGCATCAGAAGCGTTTCCTCCAAAATAACCTGAGTAGGCCCCTCCATCTTCAAATGTCCCTGAAAGGGGCGCCCTGAAGAGGTATAGAGGCTCTGATGATGTGTACTGTCCTGCAAGGGTTATCGAAAGAGGTGCTGCCTCTGTGGCGCCCCAGAAATCCTCTGCCATGCCTGAAATGCCGCCGGTAAAGCCCCCTGTGCCTGTTATTATGGTTGTCGCAAAATTGTTCTGGAACCGCTGGTAATAACCGGCGGATGGCGGATCTGCCAGAAATGCAAGGGAGCCGCTCCATGTGCTTTCAGTTACATCGGGCGCAAACTCATCCTCTCCGCCTGTCTCTATGTAAAGTATGCCGCCCGGGGCATAATTATAGAATGTTTCAAAATCTGAATCCATTATCTCGGTTTCACTCATGCCCCTTAAATAGGTTACACCATCGTTCTTTAGAAAATACTCATATTCATATTTTGCCTGAGCATCACTTTTATTATTTCCACTCTTGCGCGGGTCTGTTGAATAGGGCATGACATACTCCCCTTCATAATGGGTGCCCTGAACAAGACCCAGCATATTGCCGTTAAAGGCCATGAGGGATGTGGGCGCTGGTGGGGGCTCTACCGGGGGTGGTTCAACCGGCGGCTCTATCGGCGTCGGTTCCACTGGCGGCTCTACTGGAGATGGTTCTACCGGCGGTATATAAGGCGGATCAACCTGTTCCACAGGTGTAATTTGAGGAGAAGCTTCAGGGGTTAAATTTTCCGGCTGCGAAGATGACACTTCACGGAGGCCTTCACCTGATCCAAGATCCGCTATCAGGGTTTTTTCAGGCGTAAACCCGCCTCTATTATCGGTTTCACCTTCAACAGATGAAGCCTCATTGCCTGCCTGTGACTCTTCTGTGCTCTTTAATGCTGATCCGTTGTCCCCATCATTTTTACCTTCAGTATCTCCTGCCGTGCCGGTACTATCGCTGACAGACTCACTTTCCATATCATTTTCATCCTCCTCTTCCGCAGGGGTTGTCTCCCCTTCAAGTCGCTCTATATCATCATTCGATGCAGACATCACTACAGGTGGGGCACCCGCATCGGGTATTATCATTGTCTGCCCTGCATCAACTTGTATTATGTTACCGGGCTGATTTTTATTATACGCATAACCATAACCTTCCTTAAATGTTGCGCCGCTTTCTCCCTTCTGATAATACATGAAAAAATCAGTTCCCCTCACACCGCAGACCGCGGTTGGTGTATGCACCTCATACCGGTTCTCATCATTACCTAGCACGCTGCCCAGTAACTTTTTTACCCTGTTCTGTATCTTCCCTCTGAACAGGTTCAGCACTGTGCTTCGCCTGCCTGATTCATTTATATATTCTGATATCTCTACCCTTGTATTCTGGGCAAGCTTGAGGATGTTTCCATCTGCAAAAAGGATCTCCGCCTTAGAATTGCTCTTTGACCTTACTATGTCCTTTTCAAAGATCTCTACCCCCGCATTAACCTCTACTGCCTGGCCTCCGGGTCTAGTTACATCAACGCGGCCCTCTACTTTTGTAAATTTACCTACCGACTCACCATAAACCGCCTGTGAAGCCACAGCGGCCAATAGAATGATAAAAAATCCGGCTATTGTCTTACCCATCTTTACCCCCGGTCTTTAGCATGCAGATTTGATTACCGCAGAATAATCAGCGATTGTCTTGAATAAAATAAGAGTAAAAAGATAAATTCTTTCACTCTCTCTTCAAAATCGACAGATGGGGGAAAAGACTTAAATAAATAAACTGGATTTTTTCAGGGTCGAAATCAAACAAATATCTTTGGATATCAGTTCTTTAACTCTTCAAGATACTCGTTGTAATACTGGAGAATAGTGTTCCTGAAACCTATGGTCTCTCTGAAAGGGGGGAGCCCGCCATATTCCTTAACCCTGTGCTGCCCGGCATTGTAGGAGGCAAGGGCAAGGCTTATGTCCCCGCTATGACTTTTCATAAGCCTTGTAAAATAAATGTATCCTGCTTCAATAACCTTTTGCGCATTAAACCGGTCATCGTTTTTGCTGTCAGTTAGCTCCTTTTTATATTTTTTAAAAAGCTCTTTTCGTTTGTCACCTGCATTTATGGATTTCAGGATATGTTCTCTTGCATTTTTTACTGTCTGGATATCATCCTTTTTTGAGATACTTAAGAGCATCTCTCTTGCCTTTGTCCTCATTTTACGTTCGGTCCTGGATAACTCACCGGCATTTTTATAATAATCTGGCATATACACATCTTTTAAACCCAGATCCAGTGCGGTCTGTGGCATGAGCTGGGTCAGTCCGGCTGCCCCGACATTAGAAACAGCCCTGGGCCTGAATGAGGACTCCTTTTTTATGAGCGCAAGAAAGAGCAGGGGGTCAGTCCTGTATATATCCCCTCCCTTTTTTAAAGCAGATTCAATAAATACTGAAAATTCGGGCAATTCTTTATTAACTATTTTTTTCCAGTCCCCATAATCTGATCCATTACCGTTCCTGATGTTCTTATCCATACCAAAGAGGCTGATTTCATCTGAGGATGCATTTGCAATAAATCTGCTGAAGATACTGTTTACAAACCGGACATTTTCCGGGGCCAGAAAATGTCTTCCATGCCTTGTGTTGTGGCACCTGTTATAGAAGCAGGCAAGCGCATCCCTCAGATTATTCCTTGTCTCATTCATGCATTCATTAAGAATGGTAAGGATTATCCTGTTGCAGGTCTCTGGATTAAGCCTGTCGTCAAGATCTTTATTTAATTTTTTCCGGTAGTTAGCGATTGTTTCCTTTGCGAGTGATGAACTCTCTTTATAGAGGAGGATATTTGAGATGATTTTTTCTATGAGAGCATGCTCAGGATCCCTGTTACCCCTGTATCTTAACGCCTTTTCAGCAGCCCCAAGGGCATCAGCCGCCTTTTCAAACAGGGAGACAGCATCATTGTAATCCTGGTCAATATAAGCTTTAAGGCCCAGTTTTATGGCCTCCTCAGGTTTGATGAAAAGTATCCCCTCTTCACCCCTGTAGGTATCCTTGCTATCTGAAAGTCTGGCCTGTTCTGTATTATATTCAGCAATATACCCTGCTATCTTCTGAACAACATCTGTATTATCTGCCGGGCAGTCAAGGGAAAAACAGAGACAGATAATGAATAAGCATAATGTTATTAACAGACGACATATTTCTTTTATAATAATATTCAAATTATTTCTCAAATCAGCCGGTTTGGAGGCAAACAAGCCATTGATAAATCATAGAGTCATCAGGTCTTGAAGTACTCATGGGCCATGGGAAAACCCAGGGCCCTTTATAGCGTTAAAAATCTCATCAGGGCTTTGAATCGTAGAGTTTGATTATCTGATCAGTTACATCAATCGCTTTGTCAGATGCCACAACAGAGCTCTTTTCTACTATTATTGAAAGCTTCTCTTTATTCAGATATTCCTGGGCCGCATCCCTTATAGCCGTTAAAAATTTACGACCGAGCTCTGTATCCTTTGCCTTCATCTCTGCCTCAATCTCTTCCTTCATACGGGGGAGGTCCCTTGCTTCCTTTCTAAGGGTCTCTGCCTTGTCTCGTCTGACCTGTTCGGTCATTGTACTCCCCTTGGTGGCAAGTTCATTATCCAGGGCCTGTGCAGCGTTCTGTCTTTTTATGAGCTCCTGCATCTTGGCCTCTAACTCCTTTGTAAAATCAGCGCGCACCTTGGTGATTTTTAACGACTGTGACAAAATTTTCTGGGTATCTATTACGCCTATCTTTAATTCTGCTGCAAAAGCGGGAAAAAGATTGGCTGCAATGAGCGCAAGAAAACAGATTGATAATAGTGTGACTCTTTTCATAGTGATCTTCCTTTCAATAAGATATTGGAGTAATAACTAATTCAGGGGAGTCAAAAAGTCAAGAGACACCTAATAGAGGGGATTCTTCCCCTTCCATGAGGAGTATAAAGCTTTTTAAAATCTGTATTCCATTCCTAATGTATAGATGTTTCTTTTATAATCATATATGCCGATATTGGAATCGGTTCTCATCCTGGAGTATTGAATTACTATAGTGGCATCCTTTTCCCAGTTCCATGAAAAACCGCCCGACATGGAATATATCCTGTCTTCTCTTTTTATATCAAAGACTGTATGCAGGTTTTTAAATTCCTGGTCGCTGATCTGGCCGCTCAACTGCAGCTTGATATCCTTATATACAGGCATGGCATAATTGACGGAAAGGCCTAAAATACTGTTATCCCAGTTTCTGCCGTCTGTATCCATGATATCGGACATAAACCTGAGGTTCAGGAAGTAGTCCTTTTTAAAAAGCCATAAATAACTTATGTAGCTTTTATAACCCTGACCGTCCCGGTCTTCTTCAGGGGCAAGGGCAGGCCTGAAGTACTCGCTGTTTGTATACCCTGTAAATATCTCAAGGAGCTGCGTATCCTTAAAAGACATCCTTGCGAGCGGGCCGGTACTGAATGTTCCGGAATACTCTTTAAAGTCAGGATTCCTTACAAACGCATGGTTATAACTCGTGGCAAGATAGAGCGCATACTTGCCGAAATTGTAACCCGGTGTAATGGAGATGCTGTTTGAGATGGAGTCATGGGTAAACCTGTTTTTATCGTGTGTGCTGGAACCCAATGCATACTGGGCATTAAACAGCCACCTGCCCTTAAGAAGAGGCGCATAGTTAATGCGGAATGAGGTATTTAATACCCCGCTCCCCTCATTTGTCATCCCTGTAGCAAATGCCTGGTCATCGGGTTTTAAGACCATGTTATCATCATACTGTCCGAATACCCCGATGGTAAACCTTAAGGGCTTTTCAAGTGCGATCCTCTGCTCCACCGCCGCAAGATACTGCCTTGCAAACCCGGCCATATCTGACTGAGGGTCACTCAGGATGGCCGCCTCAAAGCTCTTTTTTGCCTGCCTCAGATCACGCTCTTTCATAAAACCCATAGCAATCCTCATGTCAGCGGCCTGGGTAATTTTGGGGTCTATTGCCTTGGCCCGTGCAAAGGCATCATTGGCCTCTTTTATTTTTCCCTCTTCCGTGAGAATAAGCCCCTTTAAAAAGGCGGCCTTGGCAGGGAAGATATTCTCCTTTTCCGCTATATCCACCCAGTGGTTTGCAACATCCAGCTTATCAAGCTGCATGGCCACATCCACCACCTCTATAAGGGCCTCCTTAATCCTGGGTGTAAGATTAACAGCATCCAGCAGGTTTGTAAGGGCCTTTTCATAGTCCATTGTCTGTTTGTATGCCATGCCGAGGAAGAATGCGGCAGCAGATGAGCCGGGTTCATCAGCCCTTGCCCTGTTGAGGGTGACAATTGCCTCTTCATAACTTTCATCCCTGTATTCATCTATGCCTTTATTAAGGGATTCTGATTGCTGGCAATAAATATTCAGGGGAAAAAGTAAAATAAAAAACAGAGAAATTAAAGAGAATGAAGAAATCCTGGTTGCGATCTTTATCATGTAAGCCGCCTTTCATCTTGTCCGCTATAGATATCTTAAACATATACCCGTTTTAAGTGGATATGATAGGTATCTCAGCGAAATTTGTCAATAATACAGCCAATCTTACATAGTTAGCATTCAATTTTGAAAATGTATCTAAACATCTACAAACATCTTGACATTAAATATCAT
Source organism: Desulfatiglans sp. (assembly GCA_012513605.1). Lineage (NCBI taxonomy): Bacteria > Pseudomonadati > Thermodesulfobacteriota > Desulfobacteria > Desulfatiglandales > Desulfatiglandaceae > Desulfatiglans > Desulfatiglans sp. The sequence continues at coordinate 8,192 of JAAZBV010000112.1, forward strand.
GATCTTAAGTTTTGTTAATCGGTTGAACAGGCCGGTATCTTAAAAAAATAATCGCAGGAGGATACTTATATGCGTCTTGATAAACTTACATTAAAGGGCCAGGATGCCCTGAAGGAATCACAGCAGCTTACTGAAAGGCTGGGGCATCAGCAGATTGAACCTGAACATATATTAAGTGCCATAATCAACCAGAAGGATGGGGCCATACCTCCCCTTCTTGCAAAGGTGGGTGCAAATCAGCCCGCCCTGATTAAAAATATTACAGAGGTACTTGAACGGCTCCCAAAGGTATCAGGGGGTGGATATGGACAGTCATATCTCTCAGCAAGGAGCCAGGCCATCCTTGAACAGGCCTTTAAAGAGGCCGAGCAGATGAAGGATGAATATGTCTCTCTTGAACATATACTTATGGCAATATCCGATGAAAAGGATGGTAATGCAGCCAGGATGCTCAAATCATCCGGTATAACAAGAGATACCATACTTGCTGCCCTTGTGGATATAAGGGGCGGGCAGAGGATAACAGACCAGAACCCTGAAGATAAATACCAGGCACTTGAAAAGTTTGGAAGGGATCTTACTGCTATTGCGGCAAAAGATAAGCTTGACCCTGTGATTGGCCGTGATGATGAGATCAGGAGGGTAATCCAGGTGCTTTCAAGAAGGACCAAGAATAACCCTGTGCTCATAGGCGAACCCGGCGTAGGAAAGACCGCCATTGTTGAGGGGCTTGCACAGCGGATCATACAGGGGGATGTGCCGGAAACCCTAAAGAATAAGCGTGTGGTGGCACTTGACATGGGGGCACTTGTTGCAGGTGCAAAGTACAGGGGTGAGTTTGAGGACAGGCTTAAGGCAGTGCTCAAGGAGGTCACAGACTCTAATGGCGAGATAATACTCTTTATAGATGAGATGCATACTATCGTTGGTGCGGGCGCGGCTGAGGGTGCTGTTGATGCATCAAACATGCTTAAGCCTGCCCTTGCACGTGGTGAACTTCGCTGTGTGGGGGCTACCACAATAAAGGAATACAGAAAATATATAGAAAAGGATGCGGCCTTTGAGAGGCGGTTCCAGCCTGTTAATGTGGAGGAGCCAACAGTAGAGGATACAATCTCCATATTAAGGGGGCTTAAAGAGAAATATGAGGTGCACCACGGTGTGAGGATACAGGACTCTGCACTTGTGGCCGCAGCAACCCTCTCTCACAGGTATATTACAGACAGGTTCCTGCCTGATAAGGCCATTGACCTGATTGATGAGGCCACTTCAAGGCTCAGGATAGAGATAGACAGCATGCCTGCAGAGATTGATGCGGTGCAGCGCAAAATCACACAGCTTGAGATAGAAAAACAGGCCCTTAAAAAGGAAAAGGATGCGGCCTCAAAGGATAGGCTTGTTAAAATCGAAGAGGAGTTGAAGGAGTTAAAGGCAGGCAGCGATGAGATGATAATGCACTGGCGGATGGAAAAGGAGATCATCTCTAAGATTGGTGAGATCAAGGAGAGGCTTGAATCAACCAGGACAGCGGCCCAGGTGGCAGAAAGGGCGGGCGACCTCTCAAAGGCCGCAGAGCTCAGGTATGGCACCACAATTGCGCTGGAAAAGGAGCTTGAGGCGCAGAATGCACGGCTTAATGAGCTTCAGAAGGGTACAAAGATGCTCAAGGAGGAGGTGGATGCAGAGGATATCGCAGAGGTGGTTGCAAAGTGGACAAATATCCCTGTATCAAGGCTCATGCAGGGGGAGCGTGAAAAGCTCATAAAAATGGAGGAGATGCTCTCTAAAAGGGTTATAGGACAGGAGCAGGGGGTTATAGCGGTCGCCAATGCTGTAAGACGCGCCAGATCCGGGCTCCAGGACCCGAACAGGCCCATAGGCTCATTTATATTCCTTGGCCCCACAGGCGTGGGAAAGACAGAGCTTGCCCGCGCTGTTGCAGAGTTTCTCTTTGATGATGAGCAGTACATGATCAGGATAGACATGTCCGAATACATGGAAAAGCACTCTGTTGCAAGGCTTATAGGGGCGCCTCCGGGGTATGTGGGTTATGATGAGGGCGGATACCTTACAGAGGCGGTACGCAGGCACCCCTACTCGGTTATCCTGTTTGATGAGATAGAAAAGGCACACCCTGATGTTTTTAATGCCCTGTTACAGATACTGGATGACGGCCGAATGACAGATGGCAAGGGACGCACTGTGGACTTTAAAAATACAGTGCTGATTATGACCTCAAATGTGGGGAGCCAGTGGATCAATGAACTCAGGGGGAGCGATGAAAAGGAGATGGAGACAAGGGTAATGGAGGCGCTTAAGAACACCTTCAGACCGGAGTTCCTGAACCGCATAGATGAGACCATAATATTCCATTCACTTGGCAGGGAGGAGATAAAACACATTGTTGATATCCAGATTAATCTCCTTAAAAAAAGGCTTGAGGCGAGCAAGATAACCCTTGAGCTTACTGAGAATGCAAGGGAATACCTTGCTGATGCGGGCTTTGACCCTGTTTATGGGGCAAGACCCCTTAAAAGGGCCATACAGCAGATTGTCCAGAACCCCCTTTCCATGAGGATACTTGAGGGGCAGATAAGCGAGGGGAGCATGGTTAAAATGGATATAAAAAATGGTGAGGTAGTGTTTATGTAAGGCCCAGGGCTCAGGGCACAAGGTGTATAATATAAAAAGCTGAAAGCTCAAAGCTTAAGGCCAAATGCCTTTTTAACTTTGAGCTTTCAGCTTTTAGCTTTGAGCACTTTCCCCTTCCTGTTAATCCGATCCTTAAGGCTTTTATAATAGCGTAATTTTACCTTTCTCCTTGAATCTACAAATATGCTCTCTCCTGTTTTCGGGTTTCTACCTTTTCTGGCCCATTTAAACTCAACATCGAACCTCCCGAATCTGGGAATATCAAGGTTATCGCCCTTTTCAAAGCATGATATCATTATTTCAATAAGGGAATTGATTATGCTCTCAGCCTTGGTTTTTGGCATAATCTCATAATTAAGTTCAGGAAAGAGATATTGCTGCCTCTCCCTCTTTTTTTTTTTCAGGTGGACATTCTCGATTATACTTAAGACAAGATCAGTTTTATTCATCGCAGGAGACCCAGAGGATATAATTTTTTTATCAGCGCTATTAAAGATTGTTAAAAAATGCCATATCTGTTAAAGTTTGTCAATTATTCTAAATCATTAGGGAAATTTAATTTTAAGAATGCATCATAATTATATATTCCGTCACTGCCCTGTTTGCGGTGATGAGTTTACTAAAATAAGAGTAAAGGATCATGAGCCTCCCAGGCTTGTCTGTAAAAACAGGGAGTGCGGATTTGTATTTTACCTTGACCCGAAGCTCGTGGCATGTGCGATTGTTGAAATGGATAACAGGATCGTCCTCTTGAAACGGGCAAAGTCGCCGGAAAGGGGCAAATGGGTAATGCCTGGCGGATATGTTGACAGGGGAGAAAAGGTAGAAGAGGCGGCCATCAGAGAAACAAAAGAGGAGTGCGGGATTGATATTGGGCTCAAAGGGCTCTTTGGAGTCTATTCCTATCCCGGATATCTTGAGGTGGTTATTGTTTATCTTGCGAAGTATATATCCGGCACCCTTTCTGCTGATGATGAAACCACTGACAGCAAACTTATGAGTATCGACGAGATCCCCTGGGATGAACTGGCCTTTGAAAGCACAAGAGATGCACTTAAGGATTACTGTGAATTGAAAAAGAAAACGTAAAAAGGAGTTATATAATTGCTTAATCTTAAACCTGAAAGGATTGATAACCTGGACAGTTCGAGAAGGAAGTCCATTATGGAAAGGTCAATGGAGGATATTTCATCTGTCTTTGAGGATACAAGAAAGATAGTTGAGGATGTGCGCAGAAATGGCGATGCAGTTACGCTTGCGCACTACAAAAAACATAAAGAGGATATCTGTGCTGCTGATCTTGAGGTAACAGCAGATGAAATAGCCAGTGCATATAAAAGGATAAACCCTCATGTTGTGGAGTGCCTCAAAAAGGCCGCTGAAAATATAACAAAGTTTCATAAGGCCCAGCTTGAAAGGGAGATGTGGTCAATAGAGGTTCAAAAGGGTATACTGGCTGGCCGCATAACAAGGGCGATGGATATTGTTGGCTGTTATATACCTGGCGGAAGGGCAGTATATCCGAGTTCTATACTTATGACAGTGCTTCCGGCAAAGGTTGCAGGGGTTAACGAAATTGTAGCGGTTACCCCGCCGGAAAAAAACATGACAGTAAATCCGGCAATACTCGTCGCAGCGGATATTGCCGGGTGCGACAGGATATTCAAGGTGGGCGGTCCCTGGGGTGTTGCTGGGCTTGCATATGGGACAGAGACAATGCCAAAGGTGCATAAGATTGTGGGGCCGGGCAATAAGTATGTTACCGCGGCAAAGATGATCGTGTACGGGCAGGTGGATATAGATTCGCCCGCAGGCCCGAGCGAATCCCTTATACTGGCTGATGAAAGCGGTAACCCGGCATTTATCACAGTGGATTTTCTTTCACAGGCAGAACATGACCCTGACTCTGCGGCAGTGCTGGTGACCACATCGGCTGAGCTTGCAAAAAAGGTTTGTGATAATATTGCTCGTGAGTATGAGACACTGCCAAGAAAGGAGATCTTTGAATCTTCACTCAACAGGCACTCATATGTGCTTGTGGCAAAGGATATGGAACAGGCGATTAATTTTACAAATGAATATGCAGCAGAACACCTCCAGATCATCACAAAGGACCCGTTTACTACACTAACCTCAATAAAACATGCGGGCTCCATATTTATGGGCCCATATGCGCCTGTACCTGTGGGTGATTATGCATCCGGTACAAACCATGTGCTGCCAACAGGCCAGTGTGCCAGGATGTTTTCAGGGCTGTCTGTTGATGATTTTATAAAGAAACCGACATTCCAGTACCTGAGTAAAGAGGGGCTTGAGGGGCTTAAAGATACTGTGATTACACTGGCGGAAGAGGAGGGGCTGCCGCTGCATGCGAGGACAGTCAAGGCTAGGTTTGAATAAATAAAAAATTGTTTTGACAAAGGGAATTTTATTCTCTATATAAAATGATTCTTTTTCACGGGTCGTTAGCTCAGCTGGTAGAGCAGCGGACTTTTAATCCGTTGGTCGTGGGTTCGATTCCCGCACGACCCACCAGAAACTGCCTCTGGTGAGAATAAAAGGTGGTTTTTAACACATCAGAATATGTGTTAAAAATACAAAAATCAGGTCAATAACGCAAAATTGATCTTGATTAATCTGAAAAAGATAATTAGAATTGCGTTTTACTGCGTCCCCATCGTCTAGCCCGGTCCAGGACACAGGCCTTTCACGCCTGCGACAGGGGTTCGAATCCCCTTGGGGACGCCAACTTAAATAACAGGGAGTTAATCCTAAGATGGGTTGACTCCCTTTTTATTTCCGGTCCAGTACACCCCGTT
>JAAZBV010000113.1 GCA_012513605.1 Desulfatiglans sp.
CCTGATTTTTTTTCTGAGAACTGTTCAATAACCGGTTCTATCTTGTTTTCAACAGTGCCGGGGAGAACTGTCGAGCGAATAACAATCGTGTGAAAGCCGGGTTTGTTTTTCAGGGCCTTGCCGATTTCTTCGGCCAATCGAAGAATAGCCCGTAAATCCTGGCTTCCGTTTGCCATTGCGGGTGTTCCTACACATACAAACGATAAATCTGTATTATTGATTGCAAATTCAGTATCATTTGTTACATCAACACGACCGCTTTCTATGGATGACTGGATCAAAGCCTGTATGCCTTCCTCGAGCACAGGCGCTTTTCCATTTCTTAATAGATCAAGTTTTATTGGATCCACATCAACACCCAGCACCTTATGTCCATCTTTTGCGAGGCAACCAAGAAGAACAGTGCCAACATATCCCAGGCCGAATACACTGATATTTAATTTCATGCCTTTCACCTCCATATTTATTATTTCTCCATAGTTATCATTGGCGTCAATTTCACAGGGTCCGTGATATTTACGGATTAGAAACAGACCAATTATTTTTTTGTTATTTTCGCAGGGTAAGAGTTTTTTCGATTATTGAATCCAGCTTTTTCATCGATGAAGGCCAGTTATGGCGATCCAGCATGCGGTTTCTTCCCGCTTCTGAAAGCCTTTGCCTCAACTCCCGTTCGGTCAGCAATCTGATTACTGCTTCTGCAAATTCTTCATGGTTTGAGCCGACCAGAAAATGCTCTCCGGGTTGGGCATCCACTCCCTCTGCCGCCACATTGGTTGTAACCACAGGAATTCCCATGGCAAGTGATTCCAAAATTTTATTCTGGGTGCCCCTGGCGATTTCAATGGGCGCCACATTAACAGCACATTTGCGCAGATATGGCCTCACATCAGGCACTGATCCGGTTACAGTTACGCCTTTAATGCTGCCGAGTTTTTTGATACTCCGTGAGGGGTCAGCTCCGACAATCATAAGCCTGATATCAGGCCGTTCTGATTTGATAAGGGGCAGAACCTTTTCACAAAAATCAATCATGCATTGCTGGTTGGGATAATAATCCATACGCCCGATAAAGCAGAGCGTATCAGGCTCATATGGTGTCTGGTCATAGGAAAAATAATCGGTATCTACACCATTCGGGAACCAGTCGATATTGTCTGTGACATTATAACCTTTTAAAGTCGCCATTTCCGCTTTAGTAGTACAGGTGCAAAAATCAAATTTTTTGGCCAGTGCCATTTCCGCCTGCTGAAGTCTTTTCCCCTCAATGGAGAATACTTTCTTCATGGGGAAGCTTCTGACCATGCTGTATAACAGCCATTTTTGAGAATCCATATCTCCAAAATCAAGAATTTTTGGCGTGTCTGTTATATCTTCCACATACTGTGCAACTGAGGAGCAGTGCACAAAAATCAGATCATACTTTTTCCCCGATCTTTCTTTTTTAATCTGCTCATCCAGTTCCCTTGAATAGAAAAACCCCATAGAAAATGGAATGGAAGTCGGTAAAGTTTTCAAGATATTTTTCAGGGCAGCAGGTTTTGAGATTTTTCCCATGAGGTAATTGCTGCAATAGTCCTTTAGCCCTTCTCCTGCGTGTGCCTCTGTGTCGGACCTGACAATTGAGGCAACTGTCACCTCATGGTTACGACTCAGGTGGCTTATGATATTAAAAGGTCTGATTTTTCCTCCACGCCTGGGCGGAAAAGGGAAACGATGACAAACAAATAAAATTTTCATGATATTTTTCCTGATATATAAAGTCTTTCCCTAAACTGCGTTTACAATTACAGGTTTAAATTTATTTTTTTAAATAATGTACAAATTATTCTGTTTACATGTGAATTGGGTCTATCTTAAAACTAATTTATCATCTAAGTCTTTTTAGACTTTAATAAACCATACAAAATATCCATGCCTTTTTTTCTCTCATTTTTACTGGTGCACCCTCCAAAAACAACAGCCAGTATAAACAAAAGTACAAAACAGATACCCTTAATAATTTCCGGAATAAAGCTATCATATTGTATTAAAGAGGACAAGACATAGAGGCCTGCGGCATAGGCAAAAAGCAGGGAAAGCCGTCCAAATTCAAATGATATACTCAGGGTTCTTTTACAGCTGAAATATGTGATAAGCGAAAATATAAAATAGGTTACAACAGTCATCCAGGCTGCGGCCATAAACCCGTATTTGGGCAGCAGCAGTATATTACCGACAATATTGACCAATGCGGCCGGGGCATAAGCAACATTTAAAAGCCATGTTTTATCCTTTAAAAATGCCCCCATATTAAAGAAGGTATAAAAGGCATGAAATGAGAGACCAAGGGCCACCAGCGGTATTACCTGATGCGCAGAAAAATAATCGGGTGCGGCGAATAGTTTTATAATAGAAATAGAAAACACGCTTAAACAAAATTGAGCAAATACATAAAACATCATGAAATAGGATGCGACCCTGGCATACTGGTATTTAGCGTCTGCCTGTCCGGCTATTTCATACATGGTAGAACCTGCCCATGCACGGTTAAAAGATTCAAGTATCAGGGCATTAAGCATGTAGGGGAATTTATATCCAAGGCTGTAGATTCCCACACTGGCCAGGGTCGCAAATCCCCTGATCAAAAAACGGTCTGCATTGTGCATTGCAGTTGCACACAACATGGCAGGAATCATTGGGAAACCGAATTTCAACATTTTTTTAAGAAGGTCTGTATTAATCCTGATGCCATTTATAACCAGACTATGGGCAGTCATCACAACAGCAGCAATCGAGCAGGATACAATATTGCCATATAACATTCCTACCGGCCCGAGTTCAAGAACAACAATAAAATATAAATTGGCACAAATTCCTATTACAAGCCTACCAAGGCTGTATATAATAAAAATTACAGGTCTTTTTGAGACAACAAAATACATCTGTGAAATGGTGATAACCAGGTCCGCAAACAAGATAGTCAGACTGAGGGTTATAAAATTAAAGTATGAACTGTCTCCCAGAATAAGTGATGCCAGTTCCGAATTGAATGACCAGCCTATCCCGTACCCTGCCAGACCGGAGAACACAACAAATGCAGTGCCGGTAGATATTACTATTTTGCGCGCTTCTTCATCTTTTTCACCATAATAGAAACGGGCCAGGCCGATATTTATCCCTGAAATCAGGATGATTCTGAAAATGTCATTTGTGTATGCAAGTATTTCCAGAATACCGTAATTAGAAGGGGTTAGGTAACGGGTATAAACAGGTAAAAGGAGAATGCTTGCGGCACTTCCGCTGACCCATGTCAGTGAATAGATCATGGAATGGCTTAAAAGCCTTTTAATGGTATTTTGAAGCACAGAATAGTTTCTTTATAATATATTGAGATTGAGGAGTTGTATGAAAAAACCATCAGTATGGAAGTGGTTTCCATACTGATGTAAAGTTTCTTAAATAATTATTATTGACTCACACCTTTAGGGGGCGCAGGGGGCGCACCAATAACATAATCCGGCCCAATATAAGAAGTGGCGATAACAAGATCATCAATGGTGTACCTTTGTTCAACATTTGTATTCGATGTGTTGGAAAATCTTTGAATATTTGCATTTCCACCTATTATAACTGTATTCCATCCAAGAAAATCAGAAGGGGGATTAACAACCCTTCCGCCGCAGTCAGAGCATGCCCTGGTGCCTGAAGCATCAGCGCCCATGTCTGCCCAGGGTATGTTGGTTTTTGAAATAGCCAAATGTCCATCAATATACATCAGGAATTCACCATCTGAAACTCCCTTTGCGGAATTTCCTTTTAACTTATACTCAATAGAGTGCCATTCACCATCCATAAGTATATCTTCCCATGTCAGGCAGTTTGAACCAAGTGTGCAATTGGTAACAGAATCAGACAAACCATATCGAAAGAAATCATTTGCTACATCATCAGGCATATTATTATACCCATCACTGGGGTAATAACAGGATTGTTTTCGTATGTGCATTCTGAAAACTGCCTGGCCATTCCAGTAAAAGTTGGTGCCGCTTGCATACTCTTTAGCAAAACCTGGCACCACTGCGGGCCAGTTGTCACCATCTTTAAAATAACTCCAATAACTACCGCCAGGCCTGGTGTGTTGCATATGTCCCATTTTAATAGTGGAAGTACCATTATCATTCCAAACCCAGTTATCTGAAAACTTTATATAGTATCGCATGTAAATGGTTTCATAGTTACCATTCAAAGCGACAACCAATAACCCGTCATTGGTCCAGTCTTCAGCCAGAGATGCATCTAATGGTTCAACATAAAAATTAAAAGCCTTGCCGCTTCCACCTCTGGCGTTTTCACCGGTTATATTTAGTGTGTTTCGGCCAACCCTTCCATCAGAAAAACCGGTTCTAGCAACACGGTATGCAGCATATTTTGCGGTCCCATCAGGGCACCCTGTACAGGCCCTTATTGCATTACCATCACGAGAAGATATAGCACCACCATAGGCTGGCTGTTGGGGGGACCAGTCTGAGTGATCATCAAAATTATCACTGAAAAGGACTCCAGCCTGGACGGCACTGCTTAATGCCAGCATTATCATAGCGCATAAAAATGATCCAATTAGTCTATTCATAATAAAACCTCTCCTAAAAAAATTAATTTCATAAATTTTTATGCATCTAATGTGCCAAACCTAAGAGAATAGTACCTTTTTCAAGATTTACAAAACAGCATGGAACCCTAAAAAAACCAATCTGCGTAAAATATCCAACTAAAACAGGAGGTAATATAATAGTAGTTAAGACTAAGATGTTAACATGCGTATCATTTTTTATAAGAATATATGCCCGATTAGTTAACTTACATAAAAGTAATGTGCTAAACAACTATGGTTTTCGTTTACTTTTTTGCACAATAGTGCCCTATTTACTTATTTCAACCGGACCCTGCCCTACAGGAATAATTTACAAATAACTGAATCTGTTTTTTTTGACACTTTATTTCTGAAAATTAAAGTTGCTTCATATAACAAGGAACATGTTCGCGCAAACAAATATACAGCAGCAATTATATAGCAATGTCCCATTGTTTTAAATGAAGAAACCCTAGCCTTTTTTTTAAACATCAATAGTACAGGTAAAAATAAAAAAGCCAGCAAAAATAAAAAGCCAATTTTTTTTTGACATAGTCCTGATATTAAAAAAGATAATAAAATAATAAAATTTAGCAGTGGGACAAAAACACTCAGGAATTCGGTTGCCTTAAAAGTACATGCAAATGATTTAATGCTTCCTTTCCCCCTCCAAAACTCTCTTTTAAAAATTTCATATAAGGTTTTTGATTCTCTCAGGTGAATAGTATCTACCCTCTTCTCAAGTATAATATTTTCCTTTTTCCGCAACCTGTTACAAAGGTCCACATCCTCTGCAACCTTGAGATATTCATTGAAACCGCCAATGGCAAAAAAATCTTCTCTTTTTATAAAAAAGTTGGACGAACCCAACCAATTGATATACCTTGGTTTATCTACACCAGTAAATAAATTGAACCATGCCCTTTCAACCCAAGTTGCATTTTTTAGGTCAGGGATAGCCCGGGTCCCAACCATAGAAACTTTATCATTGGAAAAATTACTTAAACAATATGAAATCCATTTTGGATCTACTAAACAATCTGCGTCTAAAAAACCTAATATCAAACCACTCGAGCTTCTAGCTCCTACATTACGAAGTTTTCCAAGACTTGAGTAGGGGTCTTCAATAACTTTACAACCATATTTTAAAGCAATTGCTCTGGTTGAATCTTCTGATCCATTATCAACAAGAATAATTTCGGCTTTCCCTCCCCATACTTCAATAGCGTTTGTTAATTTATCAAGGCTTTTTCCAATATAGCCTTCTTCATTTTTTGTAATAATAATAATGCTTAGTGGTTCAAGTATTGTTGTTAACATGGTTCCTTTAGTATTTCTTTTTCCAGTGATTTTACCCGAAAAATAACATATGCTTTTTATCCTCGGATCGGTAAAACATACCTGCATTCATCGTAATAGACAGTGCGTTTAATTAAACTATTTACCAAATTTGATCCTGACAATAATAAGTAAAATTCGACATTCTCTTTTACGTAGCCTTATTGGATTAAAGGTTTGAGCTATGCTCTTAAGTTTTATTTAAAAAGTTAGGTGGTGTATCCACTTGTTTGTTTGCCGACACCTCTGACCTAAAATATCTTAATTTTCCAGAACTTTCACGTGGCAACTCATCAACATGGAAAACCTGCAACTTTATCCCATCCCCTAGTGCCTTATGCAAAATATTTAAATATTCTTTTTCTGTATTTTCCGAATATAGCTGATCTCTAACGATATAAATCTCTATTAATTCAACACGTTTCTGTATTACTAAAAAACTTTTCACATGTCTTTTTAGTGTATAGGCAAATATTGCGTCATATATTTTTCTTCCATCTGGTGTTATTACAAAATCATCAACCCTCCCCTTTATTGATTTAATAACCGGGAAATGAACTCCACACTCACACCTTTCTTTAGTTATGATGCCTCGATCCCCTAATTTATAACGTATAAAAGGCATATAATTTGAATTCAATTCTGTTACATATAAATCACCTTCCTCATCATAAACCTGGATACCTTCACTTAAAACCTCCAAGTAAACATTATGTGACATTACATGCATTTTGTTATGTTTACATTGAAAGCCGATAACACCTATTTCAGTGCAACCATACTCATTAATGGTTTTTGCAGAAAATATTTCTTCTATAATACCAAGTCTTTCAGGCAACAACATTTCTCCTGTCAAAATTACACCTTTTAAATTAAGAGCTTTAAAAGACAAATTGTTCGCCTTCATAAAACTGGCAAATTCATATATTAAGCTTGGGTACCCATAACAATAATTTGGCCGGAATTTAAGCATATGATAATAGTATTGCATCATAGTCTCTTTTTCTAAATTAAAAGCTGAAAAGCGAGTGCGATTCATGAAAAAATCTTTTAGTTGTTCTTTAGCTTTTGCCTGTTGCTTAACAGGCATCCCCCAAAAACGAGCTTGTTTATCCCCTATTTTAATATCATGCCATGAATAGGTATGGTACATAACTGCGTCCATAAATGCTGTTGCAATACGTTCTTTGTAAAATATTAGAGGTTCGCCAGTTGACCCACTGGTTGACCTTTTTGATACTCGTTTTTTAGGCAATGAATTACATTTAACTATTTCTTTTATATAAAGTTTTTTGTCGATAACCGGCACATTTTGCATATCTTCGTAGGACTTAATATATTTTTTGTATTGCATTTTATTAGGTAAATTATTTCGATAGAATGGGATGTTCTCTTTGCAATAGGAAAGGACATTGTTGATCCTCTCTATCTGATATTTTTCAATATCATTTTCATCATATGTTTCAATCTGTTTTACCTTGTTTATTAAAGGGCATATAAATTCTCCCCTTAAATAACGAATAGGGTAAAAAAACACATATTTTGCGATCGTTGGATACATATTATATGCCTTTTATATTATTAATGGAACAGTGCTCTCAATTTGCATTTAATGATTTCTAGCTCAAAACGAAATGTTTTAATGTTTAACAATTTGATAATGCTTTTTTTAGAACTAATCACTTGTATTTTTTCATCAGAAACAGTATTGCCGGTTTGTGTTTTAAAAGATATTGCATTAACTCCTGCATAAGCATGCATTCCGGCGTTCTGCATGATAAGAACCAGTGGCCTTGTCAATGTGCGGGTATCAAATGTGTTGAATTGCTCTATGGCCTTTTTAAAGAAAAAATCTGCCTTTTCCAAATACAGGTCTTTTTTATCCTGATTTGCATATTTAGCAGCATAGAGCAGGACATTACATTTACGGATCTCCTGTGCAGCCCAGGTTTCATTTGGAAACTCCAGTTGCTCCGGTTTGTCCAGGTAAGGGTATTCATTGACAGCTATCCATTCGGCATAGTGCAGGAGGCTTTTTTTAGCATAATGCCAGTATGCGTCAAACTGCTCATGGTCGGTTTTAAGATCAAGAAATTTGCCCAAAGCCTGCATAAACACTGTATACATCCAGCGGTTCTCCCTGTCCAGGAGCTCCATGGAAGGGATATCGTCTTCAGGGGAGATACATCTAAGAATAAGAGAATGTGCAGTTTTCAGATATATATAGTCATCGGTAAGTGCCCATGCATCTAAAAGGGCCGTCAAGGCATTACCGCTTGCACGACTGGGGCCATTTAAATTGTAAACCTTTTCAATTTCCACCATGCCAGGCAACCTGAACCGGGTCAGGCGAGCTTTAATGCGCTTGGCTCCTTTAATAATCTTGTTACTAAATGTATCATCAATCCCAATATTGCTTTCAACAAATCCGGCAAGTTCTTGAACAGATACACTGGAAGTAGCGCTCCCTGTTAAAAAATAGTGCAACAATAATCCCGAGGCATAATTGTGGGACAAGGCCGGTCCTCCCCCGTAATAGGCCATATTTCGCTGTTCCGCATGATGCCTTGAATAACATCTGTGGGTCGCAGTGCGGGCATCAATGTAATGCTCGGTATGCCAGAACATCCCATTGTTGAACTCAAGGCGGTCATGTTTCGTATGATAAATATCTATATCTTTAATATGACTGCAGAGCTGGTCAGCTATTAAAAACCATTTTGATTCACCTGTTTGAAAAAACTGGAATAAAAAACCATTTAGACAATCATATTGATTATTATAATGTGACACTAATGGTTTTTCACTTTTTTGGTTTACTGCCTCATGGTCTGCATAAAGTTCTCCAAAATTTCTCCAGCCGTATTCGTCTATGATTTCACGCCTTTTAAAAAAGGTATTATTTCCTCTTATTGCACTGTCTAACAGCGTTAAAATATCCTTATCCGGATTGTTCTTTTTCGATATGAGAAAAGGAATTGCTTTTGTGTTTAAATAATACTCAGGAGAGGAACAGGGCACTAAAGGGTTTTGTATCCAACCCAGACTCATATCATTTTTTTCTTCTGAACAAAGGAAATTGATAAAGAATGTATGTGTTTTCTGTTCTCCACCCTGAAGTTCAAAAACATCATTGAACTCTTCAGGGAATAGTTTTACTTGAAGAATATTTTCTTTTACGCTCAAGGCTTTCGGGAAATTCTGCCAGAAGTGTTGAATAGAACCGCCGATAGTAAAACGTGAGGAGTGAAGTGTGAGGATTGGATTAGCTCTGAAACCCTCTTTTATAATCTTCATTCCTGAACAGCCATCTGCTATACTCTTTGCACTTAGCTCTAAGTTATTGCTTTCCCCAGTATCCGACCTTGCCACCATCCCACCTTCCAGCAGTTTATATCCTCTGAAACTTGTTTTTACTTCATTATCTCTGTTCACATGATTCAGGCTCTGCCAGTTTTCACCGCCGCTGCTGTCCTGGTATATCAAAAGATTTGGAATATCTTTTGATAATTTTGAATTTTGAATTTTGAATTTTGAATCATTTTTAATCTCAGAATAAAAATGCTGAAACTTTTGTTTTTCCTTTTTTGGAAAATCCTGATAATCCATTGGGACAGGATCTTCATACAGTGCGAGGTCACTCTCAATACCTTTTTTGTCATCTGCAATTGCTATATTAATAGACAGGTCTTTAAAGTATTTGGAACCCTGATCTCCAAGGTCCCATAAGCCTCCGGGGTGTTTAGCGGCTTTTGGATTATGAATAGTGAATTCTATCTTTATTAAACTTGAGTTTAAAAAGAAATTAATTCTGGCGATAAAATTGGCAATCTGTTCTTTTTGATCTGTCTTAAAAACTCCATCTATCTTTATAGTGCTTTTAAGAGGGCCTTCTGTTTCTATATTGATACTGTTAATAAATGGGGTGAGACATTTTCCATTTTCATCTTTTAGAATCACGTTTGAATTTTTATTATCAATAATTACCTGATCCCCTATCATTACACTTTCAAATAGTTTAAATATTTTTGAGTTTAAGACAAACTTTGCAGCATTTGTATCCACCTCAACTCTCTTTTCAGTTTTAGTTATCCTTATCCCTTTTCCCAGGGGTAACAGAGATGAGTCCCTGCCAAAAAACAGTTCTAATTCTTTTTTTGTACATGCCTCTACAGACACCTGAAAATCAAGCAGTATCCATTTAATGCTTTTATCAGGCCATTCAGCCAGGGGTTGGGTCTGTAGAGGAACAAGCCCCTTTTCAGGGTCATTAAGATACAATTGTTTCGTATCATATAGAACACCTCTAGGGATAGGTATCCCAACTGTCACTGGTTCATTAACCCTTGTAATACCGGCATATTCTTCAATAATCAAATTGGTGAGTGGTAAAGAGTCAGTCGTGAGTGGTGAACTGTTAGTCGTGAGTGGCGAACAGTCAGTTGTGAGTGGTTTATTTTGCATCAATTTTTTCCGCCACGAAAAAGTAATCCGAACATAATAATTCTTCCTCAGCTAGATTTCGAAAAGAACTTGCCAGCTTATGCTTTATATTTATTAGCTCCTCTTTTGAAAATTCGTAGA
>JAAZBV010000114.1 GCA_012513605.1 Desulfatiglans sp.
TCTCTTTGTATCGTGCCATCTATCGCTCCGCTGGAAAGATCGTTGAAGGATGATTGCACTTTATCATATCCAGCGGTTCATTCAATAATTTTTCAATACCTTTAGTACTTTTTCGACAGCTTCAACGCTGATAATCTTTTAAATTAAGATCAAGGAGGGAAGATATGTCAATAGATTCATTTAAGGAAAAGATTCTTATCATATTTTTTTCTCACAGTGGAAACACCCGTAAAATCGCAAAACAGATTTATGCGATTATAGGCGGAGATTTAATTGAAATTGAAACGACGGATAAGTATCCGGCAGATCATAGTGAAATCCTTGAAAAGGCAAGAAAGGAGATAGCCGCAGGTTACAGGCCGGCCTTAAAAACCAAAATAGAAAACATTAGTAAATATGATTTATTATTTCTGGGATATCCCAACTGGTGGGGAACCATACCCACGCCGGTTTCAGCCTTTTTAGGTGAATACGATTTGTCACGAATAACAATTGCACCGTTCTGCACACATGGCACAGGAGGCCTGGCGGGAACTGTGGAGGCTTTGAAAAAACAGTGTCCAGATTCAAAAGTGCTGAATGCCCTGGGAATAAGAAATATCAGAGTTGATGAAGCCGAGAGTGACATATTAAAATGGTTATCTCATATTAATGAATTTATGAAATAAGGGGTTGTATCTCACAAAAGCTGATTAAAACGCAAACCATGCGAAAAACACGAACGAAAATCAAAATTATAATAAAAGGAGATTGATATGACCAGGACACGAATTTTAGTTATTACGGCATTTGTGATGATGGCACTCTTTGTTTCTCTCTCATTCGCTCAGGAAAAGGATACTGTTCGTATAAAAGACCGTGTGGCGATTGAACAGTTGATGTGGGACTATATCCGTGCGCTCGACTCAGGCAATGCAGAGGCATATGCTGCCCTGTTTGCGCCTGATGGCCAGTTTGGCAGGGGTGATAAGGCGGTCAAAGGACGCGAGGCGCTTTTAAAAATGATGAAGGATGCCGGGCAAAAAATGGATACCGCAAAAAAGAACGGTGAGAAAATGGAGCGCATGAACCATGTTCTTACAAATACCCACATTGAATTTGTTAATGATGATCATGCCCGCTTCTACGCCTACTGGATGGGTGTATTTACCTCGGGTAAGGTTACCTCAGCCGGTCGTGAAGTAAATGAGCTGGTAAAGATAAATGGCAAGTGGCTTATCAGTGTTCGGGATGTAGACCCTCAAGACTAGACGGTCTGAGGTCTGCGGTTTAAGGTTTAAGCCTAATACAAAAAGGCCATCCCGGAAATTTCCGGGATGGCCTTATATTTCTCTCAGCTTGTTAAGGCTGAAAATTTATTAGAATACGCCCTGTACCTTGCCTGTTGCTGTATCAACACATGTATATATTGGTATCCTGCCAATTGGCTATCTAAAGCTCTCTTCCTTAACCTCAATATCTATTTCAAATAGAATAAAATCAATTACATTATTTTTTATGCAGGTTTTTCTCCATGATTTTCGCCTTTATTAGTGAAAGCATTTTTAAACCTGAAACATAAGGAGGAATTATCATGGGTACAAATCTTAAAAGAATTATTGTCGCCTTGATTACCATTGCTGTGCTCGCCCTTATTTCCGGGCCGGCCGGCGCCACTGAAGCTCAGGTCATAGCCACTGACTCTACGGGATCAGTGGTACTACAGGTTAAAGTCAGTTACAGAGACCTGAATCTTTCACACCAGGAGGGTGTAGCTGCTTTATACAAGAGGATCAAACATGCTTCCAAACAGGTATGTGGTCATCGCCCTGACATTATGGATTTGCATCGATCAGCCCAGTATAATGCATGTCGCAATGATGCTGTTGAACGTGCTGTGGCTGATGTTGGTCACCCCGGTTTAGCAGCTCTTCACCAAAGAACCACTAATGGAACGAGCTCCCCGGTACTTGCGGTTACCAGTGTTGACAAAAAGAAAAAGTGAGAGGTAAAGACCTTAAAACCGCTGGCTGCGCTAGGAGACTCAGCCAGCGGTAAATACATAAGGTTCGCCATACAAGCGTAGAGAGTGAGCAGGCAAGCAAGATATGTTCAACTTGTTTCTTTGAAACTCTTGAAAACTAGAGAACACAAAAAATTAAATATTCAAGATTCAATATTAAGAAATATGCAGCAACATTAATTTTGAATCTGTAATCTGTAATTTTAAATTATCTATCCGGTACCTTTTCCTTCAGTTCTTCAAACCAATTCAGTACAATGTTGATTTTACCCGGTGATCTTTTTAAGGGTTCGCCGGTTGACTCTACTTCTTTCAACATCAGAAAGCGTTTGCCGTTGGGGTGTATATCATAGGCAACACTTTCAATATAACCGGTAACATAAGATAACTTAAAAAGCGCCTTTGGTTTGCCATAGCTGAAGCTTGATCGGGTATCCACTTGAACTGCCATGACATTATCCCTGTTGAGATAGAATAATTCTGTTCCATCAGGCGACCATATAGGGCTTTCCGCATATTCACCAGGTGAGGATATTTGCCATTTTCCGCTTTTTACATCAGGGAAAGGGCACACATAGATGCCTAAATTGCCTGATTCGGTGGCTGCATATGCCATATATTTTCTATCTGGAGAGATGCTGGGATGGGTGACAACATATTTCTCCTTTAGGAGTGGTTTCAGAGAGGTTTTATCCCCTATGGTTATCTGCGAAATAAAGGACACATTTCCCGATACAGACCCCTGCGCCAGGACAAGGGATTTCCCATCACCCACCAAGAAGTGCGGAATCAGACTATTACCTGATTGAACAGACACAAGCTCTTCAGTCTCTCCTGTTCCATCGTATGCCTTCCGGTAAATGCCTGCCTTTTTTCCTCTATTCGATGTAAAAATAATATATTCACCATCAGGAGTCCAAATAGGGACGTCATCTCTGTATTCTTTAAAAGTCAGGCGTTTCATATTTTCATGAATCGAATCCCAGATATGGATATCAGGATTGTCACCTTCAATCGATAAAGCCACTTTAGTTCCATCAGGAGAAATTTTGGGGGTTCTGTAATAGTCTGGAGGCGCATTGAGAGGAGTTTCATTCCCAGTCCTGTCCACCCATACCAGGTTACGGCGGCTGAGGATGCCAGATGCCTGCTCTATTATTCTCGCCGGTATATAAGCTAGTGTACCCGAATTAGAAGTGCTTCCCAATAACATGCCATCAATTACAGGTATATGCGCCCCCTTTGCCTCTTGCTTCACAGGGTCGAATGAAACTGCCATGATAACACCTTTCATGATCTCACCAGTAAGATACACAAGATGTCCGGTCGGTATATAATGGGCAAATGCGCCTTGAAAGAGATCTTTACGATCCTTTGTTTCTAGATTCTGGATAACGATCATGAAAGGATGCCCTGACATATCGGTAAACAAAATCGATTTATTGTCCGGTAGCAGTTGAGGAAAAGCGCATTGCCCCATTTCAACAAGAACCTCGGGGGTTCCGCTGTTTGCAGAAACCCGCATTATGCCGCGTGTGACATCCCCATATATAATCCTGTCATCTTCACACCATTGTGCCCCAAAAACCCAATCGACATCACACAGATCAACCGGAGATCCGCCGTGGACAGAAATCTTTTTCAGTTTATTATTTTTCTGGGACCAGAAGCCGATCCATTCGCCATCGGGTGAGAAGAAGGGAGACTGAGGATTTTCGTCAGTTCCAGGGATTATCTCTGCTCTAATCCGGTCGAGGGAAAGGAGGGAAAGCCCCCGCTGAGTGCTATAGAGAATTTTTCTGCCGTCGGGAGAGACATCAAGGGTGTGTCCCATTTTTAAAACAGAACCCACGGGAATATTAAATTGCTCTCCTTCCTGCAGGATATGCTCCATCCGAACTATGTCGCGGGGTTGGGGCGGGTTGCGTCTGACGAACAGGAATCCTGCAACAATTGCCAAGATAATTATGGAAGCGATCACCCAAGGCATTATAAATTTAATATTTGATACCGGTTTCAACATTTCTACAGATGGATATCGTATGCCTGCCGGTTCTTCCAGCACTTTTCTGATATCCACCCTGACATCGCTGATGCTGCTGTAACGGTTTTTAGACTCTTTTTCAAGGCACCGCTCAATCATGAACCGGATACGGGGACACAGTTCCTGGGGGAGAAGGCTCCAGTCCGGTTCGCCCTTGATTACAGCGGCTAGGGTCTCTGTGACCGTTTCTCCACCAAACAACATCTTCCCGGTCAGCATCTCGAAAAGCACAACACCAAAGGCCCATATATCTGCCCGTTTGTCTACAGTTTTCCCCTTTGCCTGTTCAGGAGACATGTATGCCGCAGTGCCCAGGATAACCCCCTGCCTGGTTGCAGCAGCGCTTATGGTTGGGGAGTCAGAGGGTTTTGCTTCTCCCTGATCCGGAGCAAATGCCTTTGCCAATCCAAAGTCTAATATTTTTATCTTGCCTTCAGGCGTGACCTTGATGTTAGCCGGTTTAAGATCCCTGTGAATAACACCTTTTTCATGGGCTGCCTCAAGACCCTCTGCTATCTGCAAGGCGAGCTTCAGTGATTCTTCGATGGGAATAGGCCCTTGTTTAAGCCTTTCGGCTAGAGTATCGCCTTCAATAAGTTCCATCACAAGGAAGCTGGTTCTACCGGATTCTTCCAGGCCGTATATGGCAGCAATATTAGGGTGGTTTAGTGATGCTAGCAGCCTTGCTTCACGCTGGAAGCGTTCAACACGGCCAGAGTCTATTGCAAACTCTACAGGGAGCATCTTGATTGCAATATCCCTCCCAAGCTTTGTATCCTTTGCCTGATACACCTCTCCCATGCCGCCTTTGCCGAGCAGGGAGATGATTTCGTAATGTCCAAGGGTCTGTCCGATTTTTAAAACAGGGGTGTGTTCTGCCATCATTTTTGCTGCTACCTCCATTGCTGGTGATTCAAGTAATTGCTCTCCCGAATGCTCGTGGGCCAGCAGCGATTCCACCTCAAGGCGCACATTCTCATTCGGGGCATGTTTCTTAAGATAGTCAGCACGCTCATCCTCAGGCAGCCTGAGAGCGGCATCATAAAGAGCGGAAATCTGTTTCCATTGATCGGGCATAAATGTTACCAAAACTTGTAAAATACGAAATCCAAAATACGAAATACGAAACAAATTCAAAATTCAAATTTTCAAATTACCAAAACAAATTTCTTGCTACGATGTTTATTTTTCTTTTTCTGTTTTGAATTTATGTCATTAGAGTATTTAATATTGTTTCGAATTTCGGATTTCGTGCTTCGAGTTTTATCTTTTTTATTACCCCAGTACCTTCTGTTTCATTTCCCTTGCCAACCATGCCCTGGAGAACTTCCAGTCACGCAGGACAGTATCAGGGGAGATATCCAGAACCTCAGCAGTCTCCTCGGCGGTCATGCCGCCAAAAAACCTCAGCTCCACTACCTGGCACTTGCGTGCATCAACCTGTTTTAGGGATTCAAGCGCCTCATCTATCTCAATCAGATCAGGATCAGTATTCCTGGAAACCAGTTTAAATTCATCCAGTGAAATCCGCTCTGCTGCACCACCGCGTTTATAAGAGCGTTTTGAACGGGCATAATCAACCAGGATACGCCTCATCAGTTGAGCGGTAATAGCCAGAAAATGGGCACGGTTCTGCCAGTTAACCCTGCTGCAATCGAGTAGTTTGAGATATGCTTCATTTACAAGCGCTGTTGTCTGTAAGGTGTGGCATTTTCTTTCACCGCGCATATAATTATGCGCCAGGTGACGGAGCTCTTCATAGACCAGGGGGATCAGCTTATCAAGGGCGTCCTTTTCACCCTCTCGCCATGCTATAAGTAAATGGGTTACTTCCTGTGAAGAAAATTCAGACATAGATGCCTCAAAGAAAATTAACCTTTTATTATAGAAGATAGAGTCTTATTTTGAGATCAGCTATTGAATAGAAATCATGTCCGAAGGCATAACTATACGAATTACCCTCTTTTATGTCAACCTGAAACATGAAACAAGGTTCAGGGTTCAGGGTTCAGGGTTCAGGGTTCAGGGTTTAAGGTTTAAGGTTCAAAATAAAACACAAAGGCCATCCCGGAAATTTCCGGGATGGCCTTATATTTCTCTCAGCTTGTTAAGGCTGAAAATTTATTAGAATACGCCCTGTACCTTGCCTGTTGCTGTATCAACATCAACACGCTTGAACGCGGGGTTTGAGCTTGTTCCGGGCATGAGTGTAATTGTTCCGGAAACAGGCACTATGAACCCTGCGCCGCCATAGGTGAGGACATCACGGATGGTGAGTCTCCACCCCTTTGGAACGCCCTTGATATTGGGGTTGTCAGAAAGTGACAGGTGTGTCTTAACCATGCAGAGGCCGAGTTTTGAAAGCTCTGGGTCAGCCTCGATCTTCTTGAGCTGATTATTGGCATCGTTTGTATAATCAACGCCGTCAGCGCCATACATCTCTGTAGCAATCCTTTCGATCCTGTCTTTGATCGGCATATCAAGCTCATAGAGGAACTTGAATTCTGTCTTTTCGTTACAGGCATCGATAACCGCATCTGCAAATTCAAGCGCGCCATCGCCGCCCTTGAGCCAGTGTTCTGACACTGCAACCCTGGCGCCAGCAGCCTCTGCCAGTTCACGAACCTTTTTAATCTCGTCTTTGGTGTCTGTGTAGAATGAATTGATACAAACAACCGGGCTGATGCCGGCCTTCCTTACGTTGTTAACATGGTGCAGGAGGTTTCCACAACCCTTTTCAACCCAGCCGACGTTCTCAGTTGTATACTCTGTTGGCATCGGTTTTCCGGGGACCGGAACAGGAGCGCCACCGTGACACTTGAGCGCCCTGATGGTGGTAACAACAACCGCTGCATCCGGTTTCATACCGCTGTAACGGCATTTAAGATTACAGAACTTTTCAAA
>JAAZBV010000115.1 GCA_012513605.1 Desulfatiglans sp.
CCATTTTGATTCTTGGACAGCACTGCTGGCAATAACCTGTTTTTTGAATACGCCGTTTTGTTAACTTAACTACTTGTTTTTACTTGATGCAATATCAAATTTTCATTTATCTTGGACAGCAATGATTAGTAATATATATTAAAAAACATTAACATATTATTGCTCCTGCCAACTTGAGATAGAGAAGTATTGGAGGTACTACCCTATATAATCGGTCAGGCAAAGATATCTTACCTCAACCTGACAACCGGGTAATCATCATAAAGGAGTTTTTGCGTAAAAATATCTCTGACTGTTACCCTCAAGGCCTTATTAGGGTCTACTCTAAAGCCTACAGAAAATCTTTTTACCCCCTTTTCACCAGGAGGTGATGCCTCTATGAAGGTAGGGTTGTTTTCATTCATCCAGAACTCATTGGATTCGCCGGACCTGTTATTGCTATTATCAAATACAGCGCAACCGTTCATGTCATAGACAATTTCACCAGCACAATTTGTAGTACTGACCTTTTCTG
Source organism: Desulfatiglans sp. (assembly GCA_012513605.1). Lineage (NCBI taxonomy): Bacteria > Pseudomonadati > Thermodesulfobacteriota > Desulfobacteria > Desulfatiglandales > Desulfatiglandaceae > Desulfatiglans > Desulfatiglans sp. The sequence goes on from JAAZBV010000115.1 coordinate 515, forward strand.
CTATTTCAAAGATATCTATTCCAAAAAAGCGCTGGCCATCCCTTGTGGCCTTCATGGTCATCTTTTTAAATTCTGCTTCAGTTGGAAACTGTGTTCCCCTTTGTATCAAGGGTAAAAACTCGTGAGTTCCTGTTTTTCGATTATAGCTTTTTATCGCATAATCGTGCTGTATATGGTCATATAAATTTTCCATGTCACTGCTTAAAAACCTGCATGCGCCTCTGGCAACAGCATCATATGGCCTGAAATATTTTGTTCTGTCTCCAAACAGTGTTCGGACCTGTCTGCGGATACTTGGAATCATGCTCGTTCCGCCAACCAGCAAGACCTCTTTTATTGAAGACTTCTCAATCCCTTTTTCATAGGCATGCTTTAACGCCCTGTCAACGGTTTCCTGGACATTATGGTAAAGGCCGTTTTCTTCAAGGAGGTCTTCAAGTTCGCTTCGTTTGTATTTTCCTTTGAGCCTGAGTCCTGATAATTCGTGGGTTATGTCATAGGTGTATTCGTCATTTCTTGTAAGGCTTTCTTTTATTTCTTCCACACCCCTCATAAAAAGGGCGCTTGCTTCTCTTGCATCCAGTACATTCATATCAGCGCGTTTCAGTATATCTCCATAGAGCCAGCCATCTATTGTTCGCCCTCCGATTCTGCACCCGGCCTTTCCCATTACCCTGCAGCCGATACCGAGGTCAACCTGTTCTTCTATTTTTATAACAGATACATCCAGCGTACCGCCGCCAAAATCAAAAATAAGATAAACGTCACCCTTTTGAAGTTGCGTATCGTACCCGAATACACAGGCGCTTGATTCATCCAGAAACCTATATCTTTTTATTCCAAGGTCACGGCATGTGGAAGAGAGCCAGTCAGTATAATGTTCAAAGGATTCCACTGGCACCGTAAAGACCACTTCACCTGATGCCAGATCAATACACCCGGTCTTTTCTGCAAAAAACAGTATCTTCTCAAGGAAATCACGGCCTGCTGTAAAGTAATCCATTGTAGTCCCGTCAGGAAGGGGATAATTTATTTTTCTCCTGGACTGAACAAAAGCCTTAAGCCACCTGAATGAGCCCTTGCTTTTTTCAAGCATTTTATCAATAACCTGGGCGCCTATAAAGCTTGTATTTTTATCCCTGTAACAGATCATGGAAGGGATATAGGGTATCTCTATGTTCAGGCCATCCTGTTCAAAAAAGAAAGGCAGGGATACATCTTCAACGGCATGGAGGTCAACATCATGTTTTTCTTCATTCCAGAACGCAACAACAGTGTTTGAGGTTCCAAAATCAATTGCCATTTTTTGATAACGACTGCTACTCATAATATCCTGTGTCACTCGTAAAAACATAAATTTCACCACGAAAAACACGAAGGACACGAAGAAAATATTTTATTTTTTTAAACAATAAATCGTTTTTTGCCTTTATCTTTCTCTGTGTTCTTTGTGGGCTCTGTGAGAGATATGTTTTTTGGCTTTTAATTTTTTATTTTAATTTCCTCATCAACATTGATCTCCTGCCCGGCTTCCTGCTCATGCATTTCTGATGTCTCTTCTCTTAACAGGATGTTTCCGCCAAGGTCCATTTCAAGGTCTTCAGTTAAATCAAGGCATTTTTTTCCTTTAATGCCTCGAACTTCATATTTAACCTCACCGCTCGCATCAATAAAGACCTCAATCTCTTCAATATTCATTTTATTTACCCTCTATTTCAATCGAAGGTGTAGTCATAAAATCAGGCACCTTCACCTGTTCCTTTAACGCGGATGATGTTTCACGAAATGATGCGGATCGTGCACGCCCCTCTTCCAGCCATCTTCTGAGATGGCGGATATTATCCTTTTGGCTTATACTTATAGGCACAACCTCTTCCCTTGTCTTAAGTACATGCAGAATATCTTCGGTAGTGAACTCACGCTTTCCATCATTAAAGGCCCTTACCATCGCGGCAATAACCGCCTGCTCAATCTCTGAGCCTACATAACCCTCACTTTCCCTCGCCAGTTGGTCCAGATCATAATGATCTATCACTGGTCTTTTTTTAAGCAGATGTACCTGAAAGATCTCTTTTCTTTCTTTAAAGGTAGGAAGATCAAGAAAGAATATAGCATCAAACCTGCCTGCCCTGGAAAATTCAGGTGGAATCCTTGAGATATTATTTGCTGTGCATACAACAAACACAGGTTTCTTTTTTTCAACCATCCATGAAAGCAGTGTACCGAAGACCCTTGAGCTTGTTCCTGAATCACCTCCAGAGTCAGAGAGCCCCTTTTCAACCTCATCTATCCAGAGCACACATGGGCTTACAGTCTCTGCCAGTTTAAGGGCCTTCCTGATATTTTCTTCGCTTTGTCCGACAAGGCTTCCAAACACAGCCCCCATATCAAGCCGGATAAGGGGCTGATGCCAGAGGCCTGATACCACCTTGGCGGTTAAACTTTTTCCGGTCCCTGGTACACCTATTAAAAGAAGCCCTTTTGGGGGAGTTAGCCCATAGTCGGAAGCGCTTGATGAAAAACAATTTCCCCTTGACCTGAGCCAATCCTTAAGCACATCGAGCCCGCCCACCTGGTTTATGTTTTCTGTTGCAGAATAAAACTCTAACGCGCCGCTTTCTCTTATAATGGCCTTTTTTTCATGGGTAACAAGATCAATATCCTGCTCATCCAAACCCCCTTTTTTAACAATGGCCTTTGCAAATACCCGCTGTGCCTGGTTAGCCGTAAGACCAAGGGCGCTGTGTATCAATCGGTCTTTTCCAAGGTCGGTAAGGTTTAATTTTATATTGGGTATGTTTGCAAAGCCGTCAAGTATCTGTTTAATGCCGTCATAATCAGGGGGCGTATAGTCAATTGTATAAACCTGGTCACTCAGTTCATCAGGAACCCTGGCAACATGGGATGTAACAATAATATTTTTCCTGGTCTGCTTCAGGTTCTGGGCCAGGTTTTTTATTTTGCGTGTTATCTGATGGTTCTTGTCCCATAACCCGTGAAAATCCTTAAGCACAAAAACAGCATCCTGGTCTATTTTAAGGATCATGTCCAGGGCGCTTAAGGGATCTTTTGCAGGGCGGTCAACCTTGTCTGCTGATTCTGTGAGGGGTACAAAGCTGTCTGCAACATCCCATGAATAGGCCGGTTTGCCGAGGTTTTCACATGCCCCTGCAATCTCTTTTAGTAGACGTTCTTCTTCAGATGTAACAACATAGATCAAAGTAAATCTGGCCTTAAAATACAGTATAAGCTCCTGTTGAAACTGCGTAAGCATTTCCTGCATGGTAGCTCCTTTCCATATAAAACCGGTTCCTGGTTCAGGGTTTTGGGTTCAAGGTTAAAAACTTAATACACTGCTCTCCTGAGGGTCATATGAATTGTATTATCCTCTTCATTTTCTTCTTCCACCAGTTCAAACCCCTGCTCTTCCATACGCTCTTTTACCGCATGATATGCATATTTCTGCTGGACATGTTTAAGAAATGACTCAGGTTTTATATCCTGAATACCATACCAGTCAGCAACCAGTTCATATGCATCGCCTTCCTTTTTAAAACCAAGGTCATAACCTCGGTTTTTAGTAGGGATCATAATATCCACTTCCGTTTCCTGGCCTTCATAGCCTCTTATCTGCACCTTGCCTTCATTAACCTCATAGCCGAGGTCCTGTAAGGCCATAATAAGGTGCTCCTTTTTTATCAGGCGAGTTTTTATCTTTGTAAAATGAGACACTATCTTTCTCCAGTTATTAAAATGTATTCGTTTTTCTTAGCGTCCTTTGCGTCTTTGCGGTTCTGTTTTTTCTTCTACTCAAACTCAATCTCCACATCCGTGTCACCGGCATCATAGGCCTCATCCTCACTCCATGTACTGTCTGTGCCAAGAAACTCACCCAGTGTCAACAAATACGCCTTTTCAGACTCAGGTATAAATCTTTTAATCAACTCAATAAAATCATCCGGGCCATCCGGTCTATTTTCAGGGTCACGCCTTATACCTACCATTTTTAACACTTCAAGCCCCTGAGGTCCAAGGTTCACTAATCGCCCGGATTTAGGCATATTAAGCAATGCCCTCACCCAGTATACATGATCCTGTTCCAGAAAAACTCTGTTAGCAGGGCTCAGGCTCCCGGGTTTTAAAAGCTCTGCCCCTGCCGCTGCCATGCGAGCCTGCCAGTACGGGTCAGCACATGCATTGTTGACAGCTTCAGACAGTTGCTTATATCCTCTTTCTACCAAAGTAATGAGTGCAGCACTGCGCTTTCGGAAATCCCATTCGTCTCCGAGCCATGATATAAGCGTTTCTTCATCATCGGGTACTGTCTGACACCCCATAAACATAGGCCTGAAATCCTTAAAAACAGACATAGCATAGGACGATGGTAAATCCTGGTTTATCTCTTTTTCAGAAAGGACTGTTTCAAGCCGCTTCTGGAGCTCCCTTCCAATGGTATTTGGATTTTCCCAGCCAGACTGCTTTATAGTGTCAATAATACGTTTACCCTGATCATAGGTCGCCTGGGGCAGCAGATTAAAAACCTGGGAATATTCCTTATTTTTTGACAGGACTTCAAACTGGATATCTATATCTTTTTCATCAAAAGTATCTTTTCTGCCGCCCCTGTTAGTTTTAAAGACAGCCAACAGCCTTGTATCGCCGCTTTTTATTATTCTGGAACCTATCGCCTTTTTAAGCTCATCGGATCCGTTTTCATACCAGTGCCTGAGATAGGACTGCTCAAAATCAATATCATGATAAGCCTCAAGATCATCCGCCATAAAATAAAAAAGCGCCCGCTCTGAAGGATTATCATGCTGCCGGTTTACATTGTCATCACAGAAAGCGGGTTCTGATTCAGGGTTCGCTTTTGTAAGATGGTTCACAGCATTTCCATTCAGGTGTGCAGGCGCATTATGTGCTCCAATTGTTAAGGCTAAACGAAACCCTATAATGAAATCCAGTCTTTCGGGCTGAGGCAACTCCGGCTGACGCCGCGGAAGTCTCCTGGGGTAATTGATGCTCCAGGAACCTCCGCGAAGAACCCGACAGCCCGATTCTAAAGGAGGTTTAAAATCACCTTCAGCATATCTTTTATAAGCATCGCTTTCATAATTATCTTCACACCACTCCCATATGTTTCCACTCTGCTGAAAGGTACCCAAGGCGCTTGCGTCTTCCGGATGATCATACACCGGGGATGTATCCCCATTTGGCCCTCTTATATTGTCAAAGCCAAACCTGTGGCCATTTTCCCAGTCATTACCCCATGGGTATTTAAAGGCACCATAACCCCTTGCACATAATTCCCATTCTGCCTCAGATGGGAGCCTTAAACTGGCCCATTCACAATATGCCTTTGCATCATACCAGTTGACATCTCTTACGGGATGGTCAGATGTATCTCTATTATATCTTCCCAGATTCTGATCATATTTATTTCCAGAACCTGGATAATCTTTGACCTTATATCCCGTTTTTTCTACAAATTGATTGAACTGCTTTACTGTAACACAGGCTATGCTGATGTAAAATGGATCAAGCCAGTGAAGGTGGCGGGGTTTTTCGTTATAATCCGCATCAGAATCCGTGTTATCAGATCCCATCCAGAACCACCCGCCGGGTACCAGAACCATTTCTGTACCGTCTTTGGGATTTATGTAATACCATGGAATTTTGTTCAGCATAATAAAAAACTCAAAGGTGAAGGTTTAAAGCTCAAAGCTAATAAATATTCATAACGCCAAGCCCGCTCTCAATAACCTCACCCTGTTCTGTAATAATTATTTCAGTTTCAGGCAGATTTAAAAAATCATCTTCAGTATATCTTTTACTCATAACCCTTATTTTCTGATTTTCAGATGACGGCCATATGCCAGGCGAATTGGAAAGTTCTCTAATGTATAATCCTTCAATAAGAATATCTAACACGGCTATTAACTCTCTACCGCCTGCAAGCTTTAAAATATCTTTTTCAGTCCTGCCGGAAAACAATAATATAGATAAATTTGTTTTTTCTTTTATAGCAGCTATAAACCTGTTAAGAGGTTTAAGCTGCTCTGTCGGCTCCCCGCCACTTATGGAAATTCCATCTATTCCTTTAATGGAAACAACCCATTCAACCAGTTCTTCTACCGGCACATCATTACCGCCATTATAATCCTTAAGCCCCGGATTAAAACAGCCCGGGCAGTTAAAAGGACAGCCCTGCATCCATATAATCGCCCGATTACCGGGGCCATTTGACCGGCTTTTTTTTAACCGGCTGTGTATTAGCATTATGTTTTCATACGCCTTGTGCATAGTTATCCATATATCACACGGGATAACTTTTTTCACCTTCTATCTGAGTATTGAATATTTCTTGACAAAAAGTCTTTTTTTCTAATATCTGATGATATGACAAATAACATAAATTTTGAGATCGGTTTAAATGAGGCTTTGAATCTTACCCTTGAGAACCTTGATCATCTTGACTCTGAATCCGTTGATCTTACAGAGGCCGTTGGTAGAGTGACCTCTTCGGATATATACAGCCTTGTAGATTCACCCTCTGTAGCAGCCTCATTAAAAGATGGGTATGCAGTCGTGGCCTCTGATATCAGCCATGCTTCAATATTAGAACCGGTTATACTTAAACTGGCCGGTTACCGTGCGGCAGGCTCAATGGAAAATGTTCATGTAACCGCAGGCCACGCAGTAAGGGTAATGACAGGCGCTGCGATACCACCGGGTGCAGATGCAGTGGTCAGTGAGGAGTTCACAAAGGATGAAGGCGAGGCTGTCAGCGTCTTCAATTACGCTGAAAAGGGCCGAAATATTCTTGACCGCGGTACTGATGTTTACAAAGGTCAATGTGTTGCAAAAAAAGGGATGCCGCTTTCGCCTACTGATATAGGTCAGATCGCTGCGGGCGGACATGGTAAGGTTTCTTTAGTGCGTAATCCTGTGGTGGCTGTTGTTTCCACCGGAGATGAGGTGATTGCACCCGGGCATCCCATGTCAGAGGGAAAGGTTTATGCCAGCAACATGGCAACACTTGTTGCATGGTGCCGCAGGTATGGGATGATGACTCACTCCATAGTGGTAAAAGATGATGCAGAAGAGATATCAGCCGCGCTTGAATCATTATATAATATCGCCGATGTAATAATTACAAGCGGCGGGGCATGGACCGGCGACAGGGATATGGTACACAAGATCCTCGGGCAACTTGGCTGGAAATTTATTTTTAACAGGATACGAATGGGGCCTGGCAAGGCAGTGGGGTTGGGCATGAGAGAGAATAAACCGGCATTCGTGTTACCGGGGGGGCCACCTTCAAACCTGACAGGATTTCTTCAAGTAACTTTACCAGGTCTTATGAAGATGGCAGGTTACTTGAATCCCGGACTTCCCCGCCGAATGGTCAGGCTGGCATCAGATATCAGGTTACGAAGTATTGACTGGACACAGTTTATATTCGGTACATTACAGGCCAATGATGGTGAATTGATATTCCACCCCCTTGAAAATGAAAGCCGCCTGCAATCAATGGCTATGGCCCAATGTGTGGTAAAGGTACCAGAGGGAATCGACTTTTATAATGCTGATACCCTGGTTATGGCTCAGATATTATAAAAATATTTTATTTTGACTATCTATAAAATTATTTCACATAATCCATAGAAAAACCCGTGATACCCAGTTTATCAAGTGTGTCTCTAAGGGGTAAGCCTGTTTCCTCATCCCATCCACGGAGCTGGTAAAATTCCTTAAGCATGGCCATGTACTTTTCACGGTCAAGAACTCTCCCCCTGGTATCTATGACACTATCCCCTGGCCCCGGCACCAAAATTCCGGTATGAGTCGGGCTTTCAAGCGGCTCCGTGAAGTTATGCGGCATGGGGTAATCGTCTTCCGGTGTCCTGCGGCCTTCCCGAAGCAATATAAGCCTTTGAAGGTTATAAATACGTTCCCCTATTTCTTCGAACACATCACTGGAAACACCTGTGATGGCTGTAAATAGTTTTGCTTCCAGCTCAGGATCACCAAAGCGGTCAGGGGTGCCGAAGGAATATGAAACAGGGTATGCCCAGTCGCAGAGACCAAGACTCTCCTTGATATAGGTTCGATTCTGGATGGTCTTTGCGGCCATGGCCTGTCCTTTGTAACCTGAGAAATCAGCAGCGGCCTCGCTGTTCCATATCTCTTTTGCTATGCGACGTATCAGTGCATTGTTTACGCCTGTTGATCCAGGCTGGCGTTGCTCATGAGACCACGGGATATGCACAAAGGCTATATCATGATAATTTATATGGTGCACCCTGGGTTCCAGTGGATAGAACAGGGCCATAATGGGATAGGCCCTTGGAGAAAATATATCATTCTGGCCAATAGGCGCTACACTGCGGCGCAACAGGGCTTTTGCTTTGGGCGGAGCCTGGTCGCTGCCCCTGTAGAGCCCTTCTGCCAGTAGTTTACCAATACCCTTCCTGTGGGCAATAGCATCCATAAGTTTATCAAGAAATTCCCCTGTGCCCAGTTCAGAGAGCGGCAACCCTGCCTCTTCTTTGCTAAGTGCTCCTGCCTTGTAACAGTCATAGAGCCAGTCACAGATGCTGTTCATCTCCCATGAATCAAAACCATAATCATTTGCCTTTACCGGGGCGTAGAACAGGGTTTCAATCGGCTCATTCTCCTTGCCATAAGCCCACGGGAGATAATATTCAACGGATTCGCACTTGCGGTGCCCCACATATTTTTTACCATAGCGATAGATGCCTGCAACACATTCCAGGCCGCACATGTAGCAGCCACCCTTGCCTATGACTTCAAGTTCCTTTTCATATCTGGTGCCTTCTATATGAGGGGCATGGGTCAGCCGGATGCGTTTGCTGATTTTAAAGGTATAGCGGTTCAAGGAGGTTAATCCTTTTGGATTTGCTACTTCTACTTTACCACTGCCGCGGATAGCAATGGCCTTAAGATTTTTTGAGCCCATTACAGCCCCGAAACCGGCTGACACGGTACAGTCATGGGTTGCAAGCGCCAGGGCTGTTTTTATCAGGTTTTCTCCTGCTGCGCCGATAACAATCCAGCGTGTATTCTTCCCGTGGGCCTGTTCCAGCAATTCTCCGGTCCTGTAGCCGTTTAATCCCCACATAGAGGAAGCGTCTTTTATCTCAACCCTGTTATCTTCTATAAGCAGGTAAACAGGGTATTCGGAGCGCCCTGTGACTAACAGGCCGTCATATCCGGCCTTTTTAAACTCCGGGCCAATATAGCCTGTCAGATTGCCGTAACAGTATCCTTCCGGCACAGTAGCAGGAGACTTGCCAACAACAGAGGTCATGGTGGCGCCCTGCGCCCTTGTGGCAACAATTGGCCCCACGGTGAAGATAAGGCAGTTTTCAGGGTCAAAGGCCTTTGTTTCCGGTTTGACATTTTCCCAGTAAAGGGCCAGGCCTACGCCACGACCACCCAAATATTTTTCAACATATGGTTTTGAGTCAATAACCTTTATCTTTGAATCAGTGAGATTGACATATAGAATCTTACCCATCCAGCCATACATCGATTTATCTCCTTTATGCATTTGGGACAGAATGATCTGAAAAGGTTTATTTTAATCCGGGATAAGACTGGCAGTGTTAGTGTCTCACATACTTTGAATCAAATAATTACCTTCTTTATACGAAGTATTGAGCAGAAACCTGTTCATTATATAAGACTCAAGATCACCAAAGCTATTCTTCACCATGGCAGTATTTCTAACTTCGATGATAATCTTATTAACCTTTGAAAGATCAAGAGAATCAAGGATATGCTCCCAGTCAAGTGTACCGTTATTCAACCCAAAATGATCATCTCTTGTCCCGCAGTTATTGGATGCATGAATATATACCACCCGGCTTTTCACATTCCGAACAAAATCATCCATATCACATCCAAGAAGTCTCTTCCCGCTGCTGTTATTAAGGTGTCCTATATCCAGTACATACCCGAGATCATTGAAACTCTCCAGTACATCATAGGTATCATGGGCTATAAAATTTGAATCAGACTCATACATCATCATGACATTTAAATCCGCAGCATAATCAATCACATCTTTAAGCCTTTTCTTATTTTCAAGAGTAAGCATTTCACAATTAAGATGAAACACAAACTGCTCAATACCAAGTATAGAACACATTTCCAGCTCTGCGGTCAGAACTGCAAGGTCGGCATTTGTAAAAGTGGCATTGGAATGAAAAACTCCCCTGGTTCCTGAATGGATGCTTAAGTCATACCCTCTGGTATAACGTTTCACTTTTTCCAAAAAATACAAATCAAGAAAGAGCTTGGAACTGAGCCTGTTGATTTCAACAGTCTGATACCCAAGAGAGTTTAAACATTTATACCACTTTGCTTCACTAATAATTTGTGTTGTAATTCCTATTTTCGGTATCATTTTTTATCGTTGTTAAATTATCTTTTATAATAGAAAAGAGGAATCAATGTCATACATCTTTGCATATGAATCCTCTTTTCATTAATTCAAAATATTACCTTTTTAATATCCTGTATCATTAACAGTTATGCTGCTCCAAGTTTATTGTTCTTTTTCAGGATACTGGCCACATCTTTCATGCCGAGCTTTTCCAGGGTCTTTTGTGTCGGGTACCCGCTGTTTGGATCCCAGCCTTCTATGTTATAATAATGGGTCTTCCAGGTCTCCACACCCTTTTCGCTCAGATACATTTTGCCAACGTTTTCAAATGCCCATTTTGTGCCATCATATACAGGTAAAGTGTTTGTAAAACTTGCGCCCGATGCGCCAGGCTTGTACATGTATCCTGCGAATTTTTCATTATCCTTGTGCCTTCCCTGCAAGGCGTAAATGGCCCTTTTTAAATTCCATGCCTTACGCCCTATTTCCATCCCTTCTAAAAAGGTCTGGTTTTTTCCGGTAACGGCATTATATAAACGTGGCTCTCCAAAAGGAGTGCCCTTTTCGCCCATACCTGTTGGTTTAGCCCAGTTCCAGTCGCAGAACATGAGCGATTCCTTGTAATAAGTATGGTAATGCATACGCCATGCTACGAGCTTTGCCTTATGTTCAGAGTAAATCCCTGTTTTGTAAGCCTGATCATTGTCCCAGCTGTAATCAAACATAAACGGGTCATCATCATAAGGAACAAATGCCTTGGTCAGGTTCATTACAAATGCTTCAGGGTCCTGATTCTGTTGCTTTTTAGCGCCGCCAAAACCGCTGCCACCCATACCTAACATCATAAATACCATCTGAAGCACATGATCGCAAATGTCCCTTGAATCAACCAGGTCACCGTAACCCCATGTTACTTCAGCCATTGACCAGTGGTCTGTATGGCCCCATGTCGGGCAGCGCAGGATTCCGTTTAAATCATCAATCCTTCCGATCTTTTCAGCAAAACGCACAGCGCCGTCAGCGATAAGTCCACCGAAACCTTCGCGTTTTGAAATTGCCTTTACATAAGTCTCTGCAAATTCATAAGTACCATACTTATCCCATTGCAGTGGCGCCGTATCAACTGATATCTTTTTTCCATTAACGGTCACAGATTTGCCGGGTCCTATTACCCCTGCGTCATACAGGCGCTTAATATAATAACCAAGACCTGATGCCTCAGGTGTCCCAAGCGGAAAGTCATCCCCTGAAGGACCGAACTCCAGTCCGCCGAAACAGGTGTCAAAGCCGTTCAATCCGTATTGCTGGAGAAGAGGGTTTGCCTTCTTGGCTTCATGTTCATTCTTTGTTGCAGGCTTGTGAATATCCGCCCACGTTGTTTCCATACACCCGTCTTGATCCCTGTCCTCTGAATTTGCCTGTCCTCTTGAGCGGCAGCCTCTTACGCAGCCTATGCATGAACTTTTTGCCAGTTGAGGCCCGCCGAACCCGCCGAATCCGCCCATCCCGCCCATTCCAGCGGCAGGCGCTGTATACCATTCCCTTGTTTCAAGTATTATTTTTGGGTCAGCGACCTTAAAACCGCCTGTTCCGATCACTGATATTGCTTTTAGTTTTTTGGAGCCGAATAAACCGCCAAATCCGCCCACACCGGCAGCAGCGCCTCCTCCATGCTGCAATGATGCAACCCTGCTTAAATTTTCACCTGCCTGACCTGTGCATATAATGGCTGGTTTATTAAGTGTATAATTATCTCCTATCTCCCTCCAGTCTCTCTTACCGTCTCCCGAACTGCCGGTCTGCTGCTTTACAATCTCTTTCTGTGTGTCCCATGTATGAAGGCCCCAGAGTTTTGAAGCGTCCTCAATAGTAACCTTATCATTTATTATATTTATATAGACAGGTTTATCAGATCTTCCCTGAACTACAATACCGTCCCAGCCTGCAAATTTCAGCATTGTACCGAAATCACCACCGATATTGCTTCTTGTAAACCAGTTGACGGGCCATCCCTGCGGTGATAAACCGGATATGCTTGTTCTTCCGGCATAGGGTATCCCTGCTCCTGAAACCTGACCGTTCATAATAGTAATAATATTTCTCGGATCATAAGCATCCTGAAGATCCCAGTCTCCCGGTTTTACGCAAATATCCCAAAACAGGGCGATAGCGGTTCCATAGCCGCCTCCAAACTCTTCATATTTAGCTGTATCAATTGTTACGATCTTTTTACTGGTAAGATCAACCTTTAATATTTTCCCTGTAAATCCTGCTGATGCCATAAAGTTTCCTCCTATCTAATTATAAATTTTATAATTAAATATTTTAAATATTTTATTGTCTGATAATAACTTACCAATTTTGCGCCTAGCTTACAAACTTAAGGGCTTTCTGTGGGCATATGGCCACACAAGCTGGTTCACTCTTATTATTATATGGAGCATTGGTACAGAGGTCGCATTTTGTTGCTTTTCCATTTGTAGAATCCCATACCGGGCGATGGGGAGTAAGGATACAGGATTCAAAACAGGTCTTACAGCCTATGCATTTTTCTTTATCTATCACTCTGACATTGCCATTTTTTGTATCTATATGACATGCCTCGGTAGGACAGTTCTCAACACATTTCGGATCATCACATTGATGACATGTAAAACCCATGATATCATTCGGAAAATCATCAAATACATACCTGCTGATCTGTATTCTTGATGTTGACATGCTCACGCTGCCTTCATGGGCAAGTGAGCAGGCAATCATACAGCTTAAGCATCCTGAACACAGCTTGCTATCATGTTCCACATGCCCCTTTGCCTTTGGAATGACATCAGATGATTTATCTTCAGCCGCCATCAATTTTGTTGCAGGATATGCGGTAACGATGCTGCCTGCAACTATTGAACTTCCTGTAATAAGAAACTCACGCCTTGACAACTTGTCATCTCGAACACCTTTTTCCTTATCCTCTTTTTTTCCCATAAAAACATGACCTCCGGTTTTCTATTAAAAAAATAGATTAATAATAAATTAAATAAATTGTTACATGACACAAAATATTTATAAAATTGCAGTTTCTTTTTAAGCGGGAGCATATAAAATGCTCCCGCCAACTTGAGATAGGGAAGTATTGGAGATACTGCCCTAAAAAAAAAGAAAGTTAATGCATCATGAAATCATGCACCAAGCTTTCCTTTCTTTTCCATTGTGTCAGCTACATGTTTCATCCCGTAGCCTTCAAGCGTCTTTCTTGTTGGCCAGCCGTTTTCTTTATCCCAGCCTTCAAGCTTGTAAAAGTGTGTCTTAAAATCTTCTACGCCCTGCCTGTCCAGATACATATCAGGGGCCTCATCAGTGCGCCATTTACCATCTTCATATATCGGCACTCCACCGAAGAATGTCATACAACCTGCTCCCGGTCTGTACATGAATGGAGCAAACACCTCGGTCTTCCTGCTTCTTCCGTGCATTACCCTGATAGCACGTTCCATTGTCCAGATCTTCTGCCCGATACGCATTGTATCCTCAAAGGAATCATTCCTGCCGGTGACTGCTTTATAATATTTCATCTCTATTTCAGGCGTAATATTCATAAGTGAGGGCAGGAACATCTCGCAGAATGCCATTGATTCGTTCCAGAATGATGCATAATACCGGGTAAAGGCCACCTCTTTGGCCTTGTGTGACGAATAGAGGCCCGTCTTCCATGCCTCATCACCCTTCCATGCATAATTGAACATGAATATATCATCAGTGTAAGGGATAGTCTTTTTTGACAGGGCCTCAAGCTTTTTCTCAATCGGCGTTCCATCCTGTGAAGGGCCTACCGCACCCACAAGCCCGTGCCAGCTTGGGTCACCTGCACCAAGAAGGTAATTGTATGCCCACTCTGCGGTCGGGAGTGTCCAGTGACCGACAGCACCCCAGGCCGGCATACGTAATGCACCGCTTTCCAGGTCCTCTTCAATCCGTCCCCATTTTTCCGCAGCATGAAATGCGCCTTCTGCCAGTGCATCACCGATACCAGCCCGCCGCGCTACTGCATCCAGAAAGGCTTTACGAAACTGAAGGCTTCCCCATTCTTCCATCGGGAGTGGCGCAGAATCGATCTTTTTACCAGGGCCCAGTACACCTATATCGTACAGGTATTTTATATACCAGCCAATGCCGGTCTCAACAGGCACCTTCTTATTGAAAAACTCAGGGGCATTCGGAATATCAGACAGGAACAGCCCTACAAAATGGGCAGCCCATGCGCTTGCTCCGTATCTCATAAGTGTCTCGGCTGCAAGGTCCTGCTCCATGGGTTCCGCTGTTTCAAGCCAGAACTGATCAACACACATGGTTTCACCGCCATTGATGCTGTTCCTGCGGCGGTCAGCCCTCAGGCACGGATTGCATGAGGCAGATCCTGGCTTGGCCGGACCGAAAGATCCGGATGTAACATTGCCATTAGCCATATGCCAGAGTCTTGCATCCATAATACCTTTTGCATCCGCAATTTTGATACCTTTTGTGCCTATGACGCTAATAGCCTTCAACTTCTTTGCTCCAAATACCGCACCATAACCCCCTACACGGGAGCTTACACCGCTGCCGGTAATCAGGGCCGCAAGCCTTGATCTCGTTTCACCAACTGGCCCTATACATAATATCTGGGGATACCCGGTTGTATAATCCTTATCTATCTGGCGCCAGTCCTCACCATAACGGGTGCGCCCTCCAACCATGTCAGATATTCTCTTCTGGGTTTCCCATGTATCAGTCCCCCATAACTCCTTGCCATCCTCAATCTTGATCTGATCATTGATTATGTTTATCCATACAGGGTTTTCTGACATACCTTCCACTACAATACCATCCCACCCTGCCAGCTTAAGCATGGTTGCAAAACGACCGCCAAAATTACCGCGATTAAATTCACTCGTAGGATATGTCTCCGGCGACAAACCGCAGATGCTGGTTCTTCCTGCACCGGGAACACCAGTAGCCGCAAGAGGACCGGCCATGATAGGTAATACATGATGGGGGTCATATGGGTCTTTCAGGTCCCATTCTCCCGGTGCAACAGAAAGCTCCCAGAAAAGGGCGGCCCCTATACCATATCCTCCACCAAATTCTGCATATTTTTCAGTATCAATTGTGCTTATCTGCTTGGTCGTAAGATTGACTCGTGCTATCTTTCCTGTGTATCCATTAGCCATTTTATTTCTCCTTTCCTATGATTTGGGCGCCGGTTTTTTTGCGCCTCGGCCAGATGGCATTTTGGGTATCGGTGGCGCAAGATCAACATCATAACCTCTGGTGTCCTCCTGGGATGGCGTCTCATGAACCAGTTTAAGAGCCTTGGCCGGACATATTGTTACACATGCCGGCTCTCCAGCAGGGCCGCCCTTTTTGCTCCAGAAAGGAGTATCTAAACACAGGTCACATTTTGTAGATTTCTTAATAATCGGATTCCACACTGTCCGGTGAGGTCTCTGCGGACACATCTGGATACATTTTTTGCAGCCGATACATTTGTCAGTATCTATAACCCTTACGTTTCCATGCTCTGTATCTATATGGGCAGCACCTGTCGGACAGTTTGAAACGCATACAGGCGTAACACACTGTCTGCATACTGCCATTACTATATCATTAGGATAGGTCGTAAATGAAGGGGCATCACGTATAATCTGGATTCGCGACAATGCCGGGTTAGCCTCTCCATAATGGGCCGCAGAGCATGCGAACATACAACTCTGACACCCCCAGCAAACCCTGCTGTCATAGACTATATACCCTTGGGATTTCGGATAAGAGTCATTGGCTTTAGCCTGTGCGGCAACAGGAATGCCTGTTACTATAGCGCCTGCTGCAAGCGCTGCCCCGCTTCCCACCAGGAACTCACGACGGTTTAATTTCTTTTTATCTCCTTCGGGTTTTTCAGATTCAGCCATGTGTAATTCTCCTTCTGGTAAAAATATTTTTTATTCTCAGTTAATCAGCTACCATCAACTTATTAACTGATTGCACTAATTAATCATGAAAATTTAAAAAATGCTCATTTCAGCTATATGTTAACATGAACACAACCAAATTAAGCTTTTTTACCTAGTAGTAAGCTAATAGAATTTCCTTATATCGGATTAGACATAACTGTCAATAAAAATTTTTTAAAATTATCTAAAGATCTTTTTTTAACGCATACTTGTAATAGATAATGCTAATAAATATACTTTTATATCCAGTCTCATAGTGAATAGTTTCCACGGCTCTATTACAGTCGGCAAAGTGTTTATCTCTTTCTGATGACGCCTTTTTTCAGCACATTAACTACCGGAGAGCAGACTAATTAATATTATCAAGCATGATGATATGCGTAAGGCCCCATGTCTCCCGGTCAACATAATAATCTTTTACCGGCCCAAGGCTGGCCCCGCCCCTTACAGGTTTTCCATCAACCTCATTTACCAGCATCATACGTCGGCCAGCCTCTGTTTTAAATATCTCTCTGCCGGAAAATAGGGTTCTGTATCCATCACATGCAACAAAGAGAAAAAATTTCTCAGGCCCTGCCTCAGGGAAATTGTTTTTGAGGAGAGAACGCATGTTGTATCCCCTGGCAGACGATATTACTTTAAAACCTCTTCCGTGCCCGGTCCTGACCCACCCATCGATAGATGCGGTTTCAACCCCTTCAAAGCTCAAAGGATTGCTGACTCCGTTTTTGACAATGCTGATTGCCTCTGAAGAGCATTTCAGCCCCTGCTGCATCACAGGTAACCCTTTATTATCAACAACAGGATCACTGTAAACAATCCTTATCACATTATCGAGATATCTTGCAGTGTCAGGCTCAGCAGGGCATACTAGACGCAGACCATTAAGGGGTTCTTTATGAATATTGTATTTATATTCTTCTCCATTTTGCGATTTTGCAGGGAGCAGCTCATTTCTTTTGTAAGCAAGAATTACAGGCTCAGAATCATCGGTCATAGTCAGTTCACCAAAGCTGAAATGACGACTTTCTCCGCTTTCAGAGATAAATGTGACCACAACATCAAGAGGTCGGTCAAAAGGAGCTCCTTCAGGCTTTTTTGGTGCAACACCTTCAAGTATATGAAGCACAGGGATTCCTGTGTACCTGTATGTCCCCTCAAAATCCCCTTCTAAAGAAACCTCGTGAGTGCGGACATATGTTGAGGCAAAGGCATTAAGAGCACCTCTGTCAAACCGGTAAACCTTTTCCGTATCTCCGGCAACTTCAAGTAAAAAGCCCTTTCCAACATCCTCTTTTACCGCAAGGGGTGTTGCCCCGGTAACGGCTATTATTTCGATATAGTTTCTTTTATTGTGAACATATAAAAACACTGTACTCGTGATTACAAGCGCCACGACAAATCCGACCGCCCCGTATATCAGATGTTTTCCGATCATATTGCTCCCCTGCATCCTCTTTCAGTTTTTCTTCTTATATCCATATCTCATTAAGAATGATCACTTCTATTACAAAATTTATACATATGTCAATATTGATATAAATTATAATTGACAGGAAAAGACATCTGGTTTATTTTGGCTATCCTTAAAAACCACCCGCATTGCTGCGGGTTCTTTTTTAACATCGCTTATATCAATTCCGATATAAGACAATTTAATTATTTTTTTAAAAAAGATCATAGTTAAAAGACCGGATAAGTGGTCTTACATAAAAGGAGAAGGAAAATGAAGGAATTCAAATTGCTGATAAATGGAAAACTGGTTAATGCATTATCCGGTAAGAGATATCCGGTCATCAATCCCGCAAATGAAGAAACATTTACAGATCTGCCTCTCGGGGGAATAGATGAGGTTAACATGGCAGTTAAAGCGGCTGGCTCGGCCTTCCCCATATGGTCAAAAGTCCCTATATCCGAAAGATGCAGGTTCGTAAAAGAAATCGCAACGGGCATAAGGGAAAATGCAGACGAGCTTGCACAACTTGATACCCTTGATCATGGCACTCCGGCAAAAATGGCATTTCACATGGCAATGGCCTCTGCTTCGTGTCTTGATTTTGCGGCTGAAGCAGCAAGAACTATGATGAGTGAGATGATCCCGGCGTCCAGTAATACCCTCACATACACCAGAAAAGAGCCTGTCGGAGTTGTTGCGCTTATCACCCCATGGAATGCACCCTTAATGATGATCTGTGATAAACTCGGCGGAATCCTGGCAACAGGCAACACCTGTATTATAAAGCCGCCAAGTATTGATTCCCTTGAGGCCCTGAAGCTTGCTGAAATTATCTCTAAAGTAAATCTTCCTCCAGGAACTGTAAATATAATAACCGGACCAGGCGGATTGGTTGGCAATGCCCTGTCATCACATCCTGATGTCAACATGGTTGCCTTTACCGGCAGTTGTGAAACCGGGAAGGTAATTTTTGAAAATGCGAGCAGGACAGTAAAGAAAGTCGGCATGGAACTCGGTGGTAAAAACCCCTATATCGTTCTTGAAGATGCTGACTTAGATGTTGCACTGGATAAAATAGTAAGGTCTCAGTATATAAATACAGGGATGATATGCGCGGCTCCTGGAAGAATATATGTTCATGCAAAAATATATGATGAATTTATTAATAGATTCATCGAAGAATCAAAAAAGATAACAGCAGGCAATCCCAATGATGAAAAGACATTCATGGGGCCGGTTGTAAGCGCTGAACACAGGGATAAGGTAGAAGGGCTTATCAAGTCAGGCATAGAAGAGGGTGCAACCCTTTTGCTCGGCGGAAAGAGACCGACTGATCCTTTACTTGAAAAGGGTTACTATATATTGCCCACGGTGTTCAGCAATGTAACGCAGGAAATGAAGATATACCGTGAAGAGATTTTTGGGCCGGTTGCATGTATTGTGAAATTCTCTTCTGAAGATGATGTTATCAGGGCTGCAAATGATAATGCCTTTGGCCTCTGTGCAGCAGTGTTCACTAAAGACACGGCTAAAGGCATCAGGTTTGCCAATGAGATTCAGGCGGGGACAGTATGGATAAATGAGGGATTAACCGCATCAACCGATCTTCCCTGGGGCGGTTATAAGGAAAGCGGATTCGGAAAGGTAAGCGGGGTAAAGGGCATTCATGAGTTTACACAGGAAAAACTTGTGTGGATTGACCTGCATGGCGGGAAAATGCAGCAGATGCCGGGCTAATTTCTACAAACATGCCTCTGTGGTCTTTTTTATCGGGCGGAGACGCAGGTCCGCCCTTACCATAAAAAAAAAATCAAAACTCTTACCAGAAAAATAACCGGATATTGTCAGTCTCATAGAAAAGCTGAATCTCACACAAAGACACAAAGTCGCAAAGGTAACCACTTAAAATAAGACTGTTTTTCTTGGTGTTCTTTGCGGCTTTGCGTGATAACTTTCCTCTATACAATGTTGTCAATATTGGAAATATACTCTGTTAAAAATAAAATATTTCCCTGCGCCTTGCGCCCTCGGCCGTTTTACCTACAGCACAATACTGACTGTCTTCACCTCTGTATGGTAATCTATCGCTGACTTACCATTTTCTCTTCCAATGCCTGACTGCTTGAACCCTCCAAAGGGAAGGTTTGGATCAGGTGGCAGGGTTGCCCCGTTTATTGTTATCATTCCTGCATTAACCGCTGCAGCGGTCTTGATGGCGTTATTCAGATCCTTTGTCCAGATATTGGCTGCCAGACCATAGTTTGTGTCATTGGCTTCTGGAATAAGGTCTTCAAGTGTATTAAAAGGCGTTGCTATAAGTACAGGCCCGAATATCTCTTCTCTATAGATTGCTGCCTTTTTATCAACATCCACAAATATGGTTGGTCTTACAAAATTGCCGGGCCTGTCTATGCCTTTACCGCCTGTAACAAGCCTTGCGCCTGAATCAATACCCTTCTGCATATACTGGAGCACCTTGACCTTCTGTGATGCGTTTATAAGCGGCCCCATCTCATTTTCAGGGTCCATGCCAGGGCCTATCTTCATGGTTTCAGCCCTGTGCTGGATGGCGCTTACCACCTCATCAAAACGCTTTTTCTGAATAAAGAGCCTTGAACCTGCAACGCAGATCTGGCCGCAGTTGTGATAGACACACATTGATGCCTCAAAAGGGGCTGATTTCATATCTGCATCATCAAATATGATGCTCGGTGATTTGCCGCCCAATTCAAGGGAGATACGTGTAAGGTTCTCCATTGCAGCCTTGGCAATGCTTTTACCCACTTCTGTTGAACCGGTAAATGTAATTTTATTGATCCTCGGGTCAGAAACAAGCCTTGAACCTACTACCCCGCCAGGCCCCTGCAGAAGATTCACTACCCCGTCCGGCACCCCGGCCTCCTGTAACAGTTCCATGAGTCTGCCTGCTATAAGGGGTGTATCCGAGGCAGGTTTGATGACCATTGTGCACCCGGTCGCAATCGCAGGGGCAACCTTGCTAACAAACATGGGCATTGGTGCGTTCCATGGAATAACCGCAGCAACAACACCAACAGGCTGACGAAGGGTATATGAAAAAACCTGATCCACATGGGGTAAAAGTGTCATAGGGACAAGGGTTTCACCCGCGATCTTGGTTGCAAGACCAGCATAATATTTGGAAAAATTGATACCCATCATACAGTGTCCAGGATCAGTTGCGGGCCTGCCCAGATCCATACACTCAATCTGACAGAGCTCCTCACGGTTTTTATCAATAAGATCTGCAAATCTGAGGAGTATATCCTGGCGTTCCGCGCCGGTCATCTTTTTCCAGGGAGAGTCATCAAATGCCCTGCGTGCCGCTGTCACAGCCATGTCAACATCAGCTATTCCGCTTTTTGATGCATGGGCAACAACTTCATTTGTTGCAGGGTCTTTTTTTTCAAAAGTCTCGCCACCCACCGCGCTCTGCCATTTACCATTAATGCAGTTTTTAACTTCCTTTGAAAGGAATGCCTTAACCCTGGGCAATAAATTATATTCCGATACTGATAAAAATTTCTCTGCCATTTTTTCTCCTTAATTTTTATTGTTTTTCATTTATTAACAAAATGCAGGTCTTTTAATATCCAGCAGGGGCATGCTTTCCCTTTAAGACAAAATTGACTTTGCATATGGGATTTTTGATATATCCCATATATCAATTCCGATACAACAAGTAAATTTTTTTTGTAAAATAAAAATATTATGTTATAACCCACTGGCTAAGCAAAAAAGCAGAAAGGAAAATAATAATAAATGACTGATGACGGAATAAAGAAGGTCCGCACCACTACATGGTCAGGGGGACCTGGGTGCCACGGCGGATGCGGTGTTATAGCCCACATTAAGGATAATAAGCTTGTAAAGATAGAAGGTGACCCGGATCACCCCATGAACAGAGGCAGGCTCTGCTCCAGGTGTCTGGCCATGACACAGATTGTGCATCACTCTGAGAGGCTGACAAAGCCCCTTAAACGCATTGGCGAGAGAGGTGAAAACAAATGGCAGGAGATCTCCTGGGATGAGGCATTTGATTACATTGAAGAAAAGATGAATAAGATCAAGGCGGAATACGGCCCTGAAAGCATGACCTTTTCAATGGGCACAGGCCGCGATGTTGGGGCCTGGATATGTATGCTTGCCTATGCTTTCGGCAGCCCGAATGTCTCATTTGCCATGAGCGGAAATGGCTGTTATTCACCCAGGATTGCAGCCACAGAAATAGTTATAGGTGACTACTGCATATTTGATGGCGGTCAGTGGTTCCCAAAGGGCCATGACGACCCGGGCTATACGGTCCCTGAATGCATAGTCATATGGGGTTATAATATTCCGGCTTCATGCCCGGACAATATCTTTGGCCACTGGGTAACAGACCTGATGAAAAAGGGTTCCAAGGTTATCACAATAGACCCGCGCCTGAGTTTTTTTGCATCCAGGTCAGATAAATGGCTCCCGCTCAGACCAGGTACAGACGGCGCCCTTGCAATGGGCTTTCTGAATATTGTCATAAAGGAAGGGCTTTATGACAGAGACTTTGTAAAAAAATGGACAAACGCACCACACCTGATCAGACAAGACACAGGTAAGTTATTAAGGGAGATAGATATTGACCCGAAAGGCGATACCAAAAACTTTGTGGTATGGGATAAAGCCTCATGTAAAACTGTGATATGGGATTCAGGATGCGCTGGCTATAAAGCTGAGGTAGGTGAAGCAGCTCTTGAGGGTGAGTTTGATATAACCCTTGCCTCCGGTGCAGAAATAAAGACAACAACCGTCTGGACAAAGTTCTGCGCAAGGGCAGCGGAATACCCGGTTGAAAAGGTGGCTCAAATCACCTGGCTCAAAGAGAAGGACATAATAGAGGCGGCACACCTGTATGCGAAGAGCAAACCCGCATCCATCCAGTGGGGCCTTGCAATTGATTCCACACCTGCCGTAACACCCACAGCCACAGCCATTGCCTCATTATGGAGCATTATGGGGAACCTGGATATTCCGGGTGGAAACCCGATTGCGCGATATGCCTATAATGCAGTGGCCTATGCTTTGCCCGGCGCTAAAGGGGTAATCAGGCTGGAAGACAAAGAGATGGATAAAAAGCGGATAGGTTATAATGACTATGGCCCGTTCAGGGAATTCATCTGGAGAACCCAGACCGATAAGATGTTTGAGCAGATATTTACTGAAAAGCCCTACCCTGTTAAAGGTATGTGGCTCCAGTGCTGCAACCTTATAGGCGGCACAGGGTATGATCCTAAAAAATGGATAGAGGCCCTTAAAAAGCTGGATTTTGTGGCTGTTACCGATATCTTCATGACACCCACATGCCAGATGGCTGATATTGTGCTGCCTGCAACATCATTTCTTGAAAAGGACAGCATCAGAAGCTGGTGGGTGCCTTTGCAGACCATTAATAAGGCAATGACAGTAGATGAATGCAGGTCGCTTATTGAGATAAATTTTGAGATGGCAAAGAGGTTTGATCCTAACTTCAGATGGAAAACCATTCATGACCTGTTTGACGAGATACTTGCGCCGTCAGGTATGACATTTAAGGAGTTACAGAAAAAGGGGTGGTCAATACCCCCTGATGGAAACCCCAGCGCGCCATATCATCGACATGAAAGGGGCCTGTTAAGGCAGGATAAAAATCCCGGGTTCCAGACCCATTCAGGCAAGGTTGAACTCTATTCAACCCTGAGGGAGGAGTGGGGCCTTGACCCCATACCCTGCTATGAAGAACCCCCATTTACACCCATAAGCAGGCCTGACCTGGCTGAAAAATATCCACTTATCCTATCAACTGGTAGAAGATCACCGGTCTTTTTCCTATCGGAACACAGGAACATACCATGGTTAAGGGAGGCTGATCCTGATCCTGTTGTGGAAATCCACCCGGATACTGCAAAATCCCTTGGTATTGAAAACGGTGAATGGGTATGGGTGGAAAACTGGATGGGCAAATGCAAGCTCAAGGCAAAGGTCACACCTATTGTACCAAGGTGGATGGTAATGGCTGCACACGGCTGGTGGTTTCCTGAAAAGGAGGGTGCAGAACCTTCGCTTTATGGGATGTGGGATTCCAATATCAACCAGTTAATGCCCATGGGGGCAAACGGAAAAGATGGCCTTGGTACAATCACAAAGCATCTTTTATGTAAAGTTTACAAGGTGAATGGAGAGGCATAGATAATGGCAAAAAAACCGGAATACGGACTACTGATAGATTATGAATACTGCACAGGGTGTTTTGCATGTCAGGTAGCATGCGCTCAGGAATATAAATGGCCGGCAGGCATGGGTGGCATCAGGGTTATTGAGATTGTGGAAAATCTCCCCAATGACAAACACTATTTAAAATTCATGCCCATACCGACAGAGTTGTGCATCCTCTGCGCAGGGAGAACAAAGAAGGGGGAAAAGCCTGCATGCGTTCATCACTGTATGGCAGCATGCATGAAGTATGGAAAGATAGAGGAACTGGCAAAAGAGATTAACAAGCCCAGAATGGTATTGTGGGCGCCAAGGGGGTAAAAAGACAGCTATCAGCGATCAGCGGTCAGCATTCAGCAAACTCGTTATAAACAATTTGATTCTATAACATCAGGTTTTAGAATCAAATTTATCAAGTTCTGCTATAGCGGTCAATGGCAGTCATTGCCTCAATCGCTTTTTCTATGTGTTCATCCGTATTAAACGGTCCCAGACTGAATCTTACTGTCCCCCTTGGAAATGTCCCGATACCCTCATGAACAAGGGGCGCGCAATGAAGCCCTGTACGGACCGCAATGTTATAATCCGCATCAAGGATAGAACCAGCATCACCGGGGTCCATCCCCTTAATATTGACTGAGATAAGGGCAACATGGTTTTCATTATTTGCTGCACAGTAGCACTCCACAGTTTCAAGGTTTGACAGGCCATCCCTTAACTTTATGAAGAGCTCCATCTCTTTTTTGTGAATTGCCTCCATGCCTCTTTGTTCAATATATTTCAGACCTTCTGACAGACCAATAATACCGATCAGGTTTATTGTGCCTGCCTCAAGCCTTTGCGGGTATGTCTCATTATGGATAGGGCTTTCAGAGTCTACCCCTGTGCCGCCAAAACGGGTGGGTTCAATGATAAGATCAGGGGATACAGCAAGACCGCCAGTGCCTGTTGGCCCAAGCAGGGATTTATGCCCTGTAAATGCAACAGCGCTGATATTCCAATCCTGCATATTGATTGGTATTACCCCAGCGCTCTGTGCAGCATCAATTACAAAAGGTACACCTCTCTTTGCACAGATTTCACTGATCTCTTTAATTGGCTGGATAGTCCCAAGCACATTAGATACATGGTTAATGAGTACAAGCCTGGTATTCTCTCTTATTGCCTTTGAGATATCATCCAGATCAATAAAACCCTTGGGATCAAAGCCGACCAGATCATATGTAATAATGCCGTTTTTCTTCAGGTGATACAGGGGTCTTAATACAGAGTTATGTTCAAGCCTGGTTGATACTACATGATCGCCCGTTTTTAACATTCCCTGTAAAACAATATTGATTGCATCTGTGGCGTTTGATGTAAAGATTACCCTTTTTGGATCAGGCGTATTAAACAGGCGGCCAAGCCTTGTCCTTACATCGTAAACAATATCATCTGCCTCAAAGGCAAGGTCATAGCTGCCCCTGCCCGGAGAGACCCCTTTTTTTTTGTATAATTCTATCATGCGATCCAGTGCACCCACTGGTTTCGGAAAGGTGGTGGCCGCATTATCAAGATAAACAATATCAGGATTCATTTTAGTAACCGGCGCATGACTTGGGGTTGGGTAAACCTGCAAAGCGGCGGGCGCCTCGTTTTATGCCTCCGGGAAAGAGCCCCTCCATCTCCATAAAACTCATCCCCGTTGCGGCCTTTATATCACGATTCATTGGCGCCCTGCCGTTGTAAAAATAAAACTCTCTTAAAAACAGTATAATCTTCCACTGTACTTCAGTAAAACTATCCACTCCGTTTTCAGCCCCAAGTATCCCGGCTATCTCTTCTGTCCAGTCTTCAGGATGCCATATAAAACCCTCATTATCAAAGAGTATCTTTTTTCCGGCAATCTCCCTGTATACCCTGGAGAGATCGCCGGTTAGCGGTTTTGATCCTTCAAACTGGACCATTTTTCTTATTTACCTGCCAGGGCCTTTTTTACCTTATCCGGTGTTGCCGGAAGATGGGTTATCCAGACCCCGCATGCGTCATGAATGGCATTGATCACAGCCGGGGCTGTTGATACCATTGTCATTTCTCCAACACCAATTGAACCTAAAGCGCCCTTTTTACGGGGTGTTTCAAGTGGGGGTATTATCTCCATCTCAAATGATGTCTTAAATGTCGGGAACTTGAAGGTTACCCAGTCCTTTGTCTCACCATGGATATACTCTTCCCTTAAAGCATAGCCTACACCCTGATCCATACCGCCCTCAAGCTGTCCTTCCAGGTTGATTGGATGGATAACCGGGCCAGGGTCAACAGATGTGGTCATCCTGATTACCTTCACTTCACCTGTCTCTGTATTGACCTCAACCTCTGCCATCTGGATATTGTGAACCTGTGTCTCATATGAGGCGCCCTGCCCTGTCTTGGGATCAAGTTCTGCAACACGGGTGGTCTTTTTACCAACATACCTGGTGGCCTTTCCCGCCTTCTTCAGACCTTCATATGTTTTGGTTTTAGCCTCTTTCATGGCGGTAAGCATCTCATTAATACCATTGATCATGGCTCCGCCAACCATGTAGGTGATACGGCTGCTTGCAGCAGGGCCTGTTTCAGAGGTATTTTCAGTTGTCCTTGTTACAAGCCTTACCTTATTGAGTGGCAGATCAAGAAGATGGGCTGCAAGCTGTGTAAACATGGAGTCGTTTCCTTCCCCGGGGTCAGCAGCGGCAGTGTATATTGTTACGCCGTTATCCTCGTTCATCTCAACTACTGCAATGGCGTTGTCACTGGGCATACCGATACCAAAGGAATGGGCGCCAAGACCAACCCCGCGCCTGATCTTACCTGTCTTTGACTTTGCAGCCTCCTTCTTTGCCCTTTCATAGTGGGGTCTGATCATCTCACAGACCTGCGGGAATGTTGAGTCATCAATGAGCACCACGCCTGTTGAAAGGCTGTCACCCGGTTTGAGTGAGTTTTTGATCCTGAACTCAAGCGGGTCCATGCCTATCTTTTCCGCCAGCATATCCATGGCGCATTCAAGGGCAAAATTTACCTGGGGTGGCCCTGCGCCGCGCGCTGCCCCGCCTGCCGCATCGTTTGTGTAAACGAGTTTTGCCATTGCTTCAATATTGGGGATATTGTATGCCCCCGAAAACATTTCTATAGAGCGCCCGACAACAATTATGCCCAGTAGCATATATGCGCCGTTATTAATTATGAAGTCATTTGCATATGCGGTGAGGTGGCCATCTTTATCAGCGGCAAGCTTTACCTTCATTTCAAATGGATGACGTTTGTTGCTCAGTAGCATGGATTCATGAATGCTCGGGATATACCTTACAGGCCTCTTGAAATGCAATGCAGCAGCGCCTGATATGCCTTCAGTGGTGATGGATGCCTTGATCCCGAACTGACCGCCTGAATATGGCTCCTCATACCTCATGTTTTCATACCCCAGCCCCTCCTGGAGGGCCGCCATATGGGTATGGATCATGATGCTTCTGCCTGAAACAACAAGGATCGGGTCTTCATCCCCCTCAAGCCATGCTACAGTTGTTTCCGGCTCAAGAGGTGCCTGATGATTCATCTGGGTTGAAAAATCACATTCAACCACTGCTTTCGCCTCTTTAAATGCCTTTGCTGCATCGCCCCTTATCTGTGGTTGCTGATAAACAAGGTTAGGAAATTCATCATGCACCCTCACATCATCCCTTGCCATTGCCTCCTTAACGGTCTTAAGCACAGGCAGTTTCTCATATACAACCTTTACTGCATCGGCTGCAGCGAGTGCCTGTTTCAGGGTCTCAGCCGCAACTATCACGATCGGGTCACCAAGGGTCCTGACCTTTTTATCACAGAGGATCGGCTGGTCATTAAATATAAATCTCAATCTGTTGGTGCCCTTTATGTCTTTTGCGGTCATTGTGCCGATAACCCCTGGCATCTTATCCGCAACAGAAGTATCAATGGATATTATCTTTGCGTGTTCTTCAATGCTTCTTACAACAGCAAGCTCAAGCGCCCCTTCAGGATAGATGTCTGCGCCAAACTGTGCCACACCGCATGCCTTTATCATTGCTGATGGGCGCGGGTGAGATACACCCAGTTTGGGGCCATCAGGGTCGGGACGAACCTGATCAGGCGTAAGCTCACCTTTAAGAAATTTGGCAGAGAGTTTTACCGCATCAAATATCTTCCTGTACCCTGTACAGCGACAGAGGTTTCTTGCAAGGGCCTTTTTTATATCATCATCAGTCGGGTCAGGGTTCTGATCAAGCAATACCTTTGTTGCCATGATCATTCCCGGTGTACAAAAACCGCATTGAATGGCGCCTGAAAGTACAAATGCCTCCTGGATAAGATGGGGATTGTCCGGGGTGCCCAGCCCTTCAATGGTAATTACATCAGCGTCCTGAAGATTGGCGACCTTTGTTATACAGGATTTCACAGCCTTTTTGTTGACTATTACCGTGCAGGCGCCGCACTGCACCTTCCTGTCACACGACTGCTTCGTACCGGTAAGATGCATGTCTTCACGAAGCAGATCAAGCAGCGTCTTATCAGGTTCAACAACAAACTGATACGGCCTCCCATTGATTTTTAATGATACTTTTTGCATTAATTATCCTCCTTTTCGGTTAAAAAGATTTGCATATAGCTATCTAATAATCATAGATATTTCCCGATAACCAACTTCTTACTCTTATCCATTATAACTTCAGATCATTCCGGCGTATTTCATGAGCCAGGATATTAATAGCCTTTTCGTATGATCTAATAACCAATGTCTCTGGAGAATTTTTGAGTACCTGTCTCGATATGGGGCATGTTGTGTTATGGAGAAAGTCAGTTAATATATCCCCTGCCATGTCATTCAGATATTCGACTGTTCTATAGCATCGGATCATTATCTCCTCTTCCTTTTCCCCAGATAGGTCCAGTGCTTTTATGCCCTTCTTCTTAAACTCTTCCATTTTCGCCTCGTTTTAAATCCAATTAATAAAGCCATATATCAGTTTTAATACTTCCATATATCAGTTTCGATATATCAAATCAAAATAAATATGTTTTTTTAAAAACCTGTAATAATTTGATGAAAATCAGGGACAGAGATGATACACATATGAGAAATTGTCTTTAATCGAGGTTAACTCTTGGATAACAGTGAAAAAAATCAATCAGCAAGAAAAAAAATCACCCGTGAAGAGATGGATGAGATAGTGTCAAAGGCACGCCGTGCTCAGGAAGACAAGATGAAGGGGTACCGTGAGAAATCATTATCTATCCATCCCTGGGTGTGCGCCCGCTGCGGAATGGAATTTACCCAGAAAAATCTTCATCTTTTGACAGTGCACCATAGAGATCATGATCATGATAATAATCCGCCTGATGGAAGCAACTGGGAAAACCTGTGCGTATACTGTCATGATAATGAACACAGGAGATACACTGATCACCTTCAGGGTGAAATGCCTGATTCAGGGGCAGTAAAATCCGAAACTGTTACACATAAGCCCTTTGCAGCCCTTGCAGATCTGCTTAAAAAAAAATAATAAGATAAAAGCTGTGCAGGAGATAATGTGACTAATATAATTAACAACACTCATAGTGTCTGTCCGGTATGTCTAAAAAGAATCCCTGCAATAATAACAAAACATGGCAATGATTATTTCATGGAGAAATCCTGTGAGGATCATGGAGATTTTTCAGTTGTAATCTGGCGGGGAGACGACATTCCGCTTACGAAATGGGGAAATTACAAGCCCCCGGAACATGAAAATAATCCTTCTGATTGTCCTGGATCATGCGGACTCTGTTCAGGGCATCTGCAAAAGACCTGCTGCGCACTGGTGGAGATCACTGATCGATGCAATCTAAACTGCCCCATATGTTTTGCTCAAAGCGGTGGTTTCTCCCATGACCCTGCTATTTCAGATATTTCGGATCAGTTTAAAGAGCTTGTAAAAAATGGGAACACCTTTGTGCAGATTTCCGGTGGTGAACCGACTGTGAGGGATGATCTGCCGGATATTGTAGCAGCAGCAAGAGATGCAGGGTGTGAAAACATACAACTGAATTCAAACGGGATCAGGCTTGGCCAGGATAAGGGATTTACTAAGGCCCTTGCTAAGGCAGGCATTTCCTTTGTTTTTATGCAGTTTGACGGCACAGAAGAGGCCATTTATGAAAGGCTCAGGGGGAGGCCGCTTTTAGCCGAGAAACAAGCGGCAATTGAGGCATGTTCCAATGAACTGATCGGCGTAACCCTTGTCCCTACACTGGTGCCAGGCATTAATGATCATAACATAGGAGAGATACTGAAATTTGGGTTTAACCATTCCCCTGCGGTGAGAGGGGTTCATTTTCAGCCTGTTAGTTATTTCGGTCGTTACCCCCTTCCTCCTGAAGATAAAGACAGGATCACCCTCCCTGAGGTTTTACACCTGATAGAGAAGCAGACAGAGGGAGTAGTAAATATCACGGATTTTCTTCCATCAGCATGCGATCATCCGAGATGCGGTTTTCATGGTGATTTTGTGGTTTTACCCGAAGGGCTGATGAAGCTTACGAAAAGGAGCAACAGTAATGCATGCTGCCCTTCTGACGGGACAGAGCATCTTAAAAACAGGAATTTTGTCTCCAGAAGGTGGAAACGCACTGCCGCACAAAACATCGTGGACGAAAACGGGAACAATGGGAAAAGCGACTTTGATCTTTTTCTCAAACAGGTTGAGACCCATGGTTTTACTATTACTGCGATGGCATTTCAGGATGCCTATACCCTTGATATTGAGCGGTTACGCAGATGCAGCCTTCATGTTTATAAAGATGGTAAGACCATTCCCTTTTGTGCTAGGTACCTGACAAAAGGATAAAGCTATGGCTAAAGAGAATCATTCAAATGAAATCACCGCTCCTGAAGCTGATAATCAATGTTGTCCTACAGAAACAGGCAGCATTATAGGCATATATAAATCAGGCTGCCTTGTTTGCGGTGCGCCCCTTATCTATTACTGGAAAAATAAAGAAAGCAGATGCTGTTTTTGTGGAGAAATTTTACAGGCTAATGCCGGGTGCCCTGTTGGTCATTTTGTATGCGATAAATGCCACAGCGCAGATGTAATAGAGATCATTAAAAATGTCTGCCTGCAGAGCCGGGAGAGTAACATGGTAAAGCTTATGCAGGCCATACGATCGCACCCCCTGTTCAAGATGCACGGACCGGAACACCATTCCATGGTACCGGCTGTTATACTCACCGCCCTTAAAAACAGAGGGGAACAGATTACAGATGATGATATAGTGACGGCAATTGAGAGAGGGAAGACGGTCTGCGGCGGGGCATGTGCAATTTTAGGCGCATGCGGCGCTGCAATTGGTGCAGGCATTGCAATATCAATAGTACTGAAAGCGAGCCCCAATGATGGAGGAAAAAGACAGGCTGTTCAGCAGGCCACACAGAGGGTGCTTGCAAGAATAGCATCATTTAAGGCTCCGCGTTGCTGCCAGAGAGACTCATGGCTGGCATTGAAGGAGGCTTCAGCTATCATAAATGAAATAACCGGAAAATCTTTACCGGTATATTCTTTTAAATGTGAACAGTTACAGGAAAACAGGGAATGCATCCATGAGCATTGTCCGCTGTGGCCCGGTATTCGTGACTCCCTTAAAGGCGGGAATCCAGAATTTTACGTTTAAGTGTACCGGTTGTAAAATAATCGACATCACCTTCTTCAACATATAAAATCAGGCCCTCTTCCTTGAACAGAGAGGGTAGCTCCATTTTTATCCTGCGAATCAGAGCCTCCGGATCAGAAGGGCCGCTTGCCGGTTTAACAATAATTCGCAGACAGTCACGTCCATTCACAGTTTGAAGCTCTGCGCCATATGTCAGTATTGATGGTTCTTTGCACAATATTTCATCGAGCTGGGTAATAGAGAGGATGTTCCCGTCTGCGAGCATTAGAGGTTCTGCGAACCTGCCTGTGATGCGATCCAGACGCCTGAGTAGTGTGCCGCAGGGACACTTATCAACTAGAAACCTTGCTCTGTCTCCTGTCCTGTATCTTATAAGCGGCATGCCCTGCCGCGTTAGCGTGGAAAACACCACCTCACCATATTCGCCCTCCTGTACCTGAAAAGCGCTTACAGGGTCTATTACCTCAAATAGGAGATCTGACTCACGCAGGTGATACCCCTCACCTGCATCACACGCCACACCTCCGCCAAGGCCCATTTCAGTCATACCATAATGCTCGTATAGGGTTGCTCCCCAGGCCTTTTTAATCACACTGGCAGCAGAGAGAGGGACATAGTCCGCGCTAAGCAGGACGCTTTTAAGTGATATCCTGTAGTTACTGTTTTCACTCATACGGGCAATGGATAGAATCTGGGCGGGTATCCCTACCATGCAGGTGATTTTCTCCTTAACGATCATGTCCAGTGCGTGTGTGTTATCTTTTATTGGGCCGTATACGATGCTTTTACAACCAAAACGGGCAAGGCCGCGTTTAAGCAGGTCGCCAACACTGCCTTCAGTCCCCCCAGGCATAAAGATCATGACAATATCGTGTTCATCGGTCATCGTCATCATGCCGTGATGAAAAAAATCCATGGTGACCTCCTGATCCTCATTTGTAAAAAAAACCCGTTTAGGCATCCCGGTTGTGCCTGATGTCCCCAATGTAACGATGCGTCCTACTTCCCTGGGAGACACACACAAAAAACCTTCTGGGTCTGATGCAATATCATCAGGTGTTGTCAATGGCAGACGGGTGATATCCGCCATATCACGGATATCAGAGGGATTAATTTCTGCCAGATGCTTCCTATAAAAGCGGCTGTTCTTTTTTACATTAGTAAGGGTTTCACGTAATTTTTCAAGCTGGTATTCATGCAGCCTTTTCAGATCAAGTCGTCCGGGGATATTGATTTTATTCGCTATCCATTTATCTAAAGGGGTCATATTCATAGGTAGCAGATTATCTCTCCACTTTCCTGGCAATAATCAGGCGATAACAGTGATCAGAGATCTTGAATCCCCCTGCAAACCTGTTACAGATGAACCAGCTAGCATCACAGGCACCACCAAATTTCTCAGAGAGCTCTGCTGCATAGGTGATAAGCGCAGGGGTATGATCCTCGCTTACATCTATATTAAACCCTGCCTCAGCGAGCCTTGATTCAAGCCATGTGAAAAGGGGCAAAGAGGAATTTTGTGCCTCTTGCCTTGAAAAGATGTCAGATATAATAAGTTTTCCCTTGCTACTGAGCGCGCTATAACATTCATCAACCAATCTTTCGCTAAAGCCCATCACCGATAGCGAACACTCAAATAAAGCGGCATCAAGGCTCTGCGACTCAAAAGGTAGCTTTTTCCCATCCCGATGAATGAGGTTAAGGCCAGGGTTTTTGCTGAGTCCGATACAGATGAGCGGCCCGGAGATATCGAGCCCGGTCATTAAGAGTCCGTATTTCCAGGTAAGATAGGCCGCTGTGGTCCCTGCGCCGCAGCCTATATCAGCCACCTTCATCCCTTTATGAAGCCCGGCCAGCCTTATGGCCCTGTCAGTCAGCCTTAGCCCGCCGGGATGCATTGAGTGATCATTCAGAAGAGAGAATTCTTCGGATTCGTAGATATTATTCATTTCCGTTTGGTGTGTGGACTGTCGGATTTTTATTTTCATACTGCTATTCTTCCGGAACAAAAGGGATGACCTTCTCTATTTAGTCTTTGATTAAAATGCCTTTCGCTGAAGGCTGATCGCTGACTGCTGACCGCTTTCATCTAAAAACACGGGTTTTTGGGTGAACTCTATTTATCTTCCAGTTGCGCCTCCACCTCTGCCATGCGGCCTTCTGCCAATTCCTTTGGAATAAGGCCGTTTCCGCATTTGGGGCACCGCATGATTTCATGGGAGAATGTGTGTCCAAGGTATGAAAACAGCATCTTCTTCAATACGAGCTCTTTATCACATTTTGCGCATTTCCAGGTTCTGTTCGCATCCAAGGCATTAACCCTCCCTGTTGAATTTCATTCTGTGGATATAGGCGCTCCGGATCTCATACTCGCCCGTTTTAAGCTCTTTATACTGGACCCAGTAAGTGAGTACAGATTTAACCATACTGCACTGGATCACACCATCATCACTGAGAAACCTCTCGCCCGTTTGCTTGGCCAGCCATATGGCCTCCTTCAGGTCGTCTTCAATAATGAGTTTCCTGTCAAGCTCATCCTGCAACTCCACGCTGATAATGAGTCTGATGCTGTCCCATTCATGTTTCTCCGGGATGAAATCATCTCCAGTTAATCTTTTCATGAGTTTCTTTTTTACCTCCAGGGCATTTTCCTTTTGTGACTTAAGGGTGGGCAAACATTTTTTCAGATCAATGTCATATACCATGTCAAGTATATGGGCACACTCCTTGCCTTTCTGCCGGAACACCTCCCTGCAATTGGCGCAGTATACAATATAGGGTTTATCGCTGGCATCGTTGCGGTGTTTTGTGATCTCCTCATACAGACCGGGATTGGCAAGGCGCATATGACCGCCATAGCCGCAGCATCTGTTCGGATTATCAAGCTCTTCAATCGCTACACCGGCCCGTCCGGCCAGGATACGTACGCCTTCCTGCATGGTCTTATCGTCGCGGGCTGTACATGGGTCAAACATGGCCGCTGACTCAAAAAGCCTGGCCGGGACAATAGAATCATCCTTTGCCATCAGTGTATAGAGACTTTCCTGTTTTATTTCCGGCATGAGCAGTCTGAAAATATTCTCACAGTAGGCGCAGGCAAATATTAATGTGGGTCTCTCCATGCTGTTCCAGATAGAGCGGATGCGTTCAATGTTGTCCGCAAGACGTTTTTTATCTCCAGCCCAGTAAGCCGGTGCCCCGCAACAGCCGACCATAATCCCGGCATTGAACTTTTCCTGCAGATAGTTGTAGGGCTTGAGGACATGGTCAGGTTCTGCCGCTCCAAGCTGACACCCCGGAAAAAAGAGATATTCACAGCTCTCCTCCTTTTTAGAAGGCGAAACAAAAAAGGCTTCCGAGGTGTGAAAATCAAACTGGCCTATCCAGAAATCATGAAAAGCCGGTATATTTTTATTGGTACGTAACCGGTCTTCCCTGGAAAATTGCATCAATGCGCCAACATCCACACCAACCGGACATACGCTTTTACATTTACCACAGATGTTGCAGGAATAGGTCTCACGGGTAAGAGAGCGCTTGGAAAGCGATGAGCCAGATTGAGAGTCAGTATATACCTCAACGCCAAGTTTGGGAGGCATCTTCCTGAACCACTTGATCATCTCGCAGTTTTCCCAGCATATCCTGCAGTCGCATAGAAAGCATCTGGAGGCCTCTGCCTTGGCCTCACCCTCGGTATATCCCTCAGGAGAGGTCATCGTAACAAGCGCCTTATTTTCTTCCCCACTATGGTTCAGAAAGTGTACGCGGTTTTTTGTAACCCGATCTGAATCGGGTAGGGCCGCCTTACCTGTTTCAAAATATCCCTCCATGATCCTGGCAAGGAGCGAGCCCTGTGCGATGGATTCCATGAGAGGAACCCCGCAGAGAGCGCCGCCCATAAATACCCCTGTGCGGGAGGTAGTCATAAGATCAGAATCATGGCTATCCATAAGACCGAATGTTGCCCCGTTTTTACCAGTGGCAACATATATGGCATCAAAGCCTGTAAGAGTATCTAAAGAGCCGATCTCCCGGTTGAATTCAAAGAGAGCATCAGTAGCTGAGAACTGCAGGGTAATGTCATCATCGAACAACTTAAAATCAGGGTGGGACCGCAAAGCGCCACCCCAGCCTGTCTCTTTTTCAAAGATTGTAACATGAAATTTTTTCTGTGCGAGATTCAGTGCACACGACAGGCCCGCAGGCCCCCCACCTATAATGGCTATATGCTGTTTTTTTGGTGGTATTACAAAATTTTCCGGCCTTCGGGTTAAGGCATACCGTGTACAGGCGTATTCAAGGTCTCGCACTGCCAGAGGTTCGTCTCCGATGGATGGTCGCTGGCAGTTATTCCTGCATGGCTGAGGGCATAGCCTGCTTACGATCACAGGAAAAAGAACTGTGTCCCGGAACGTTTTATATGCCGGAATCCACCTCCCCTTTTTCACCCTTTCCATAAAAAAACGGATGTCAAGGCCGAACGGGCAGGCGTATGAGCAGGAGGCTGGCTCACCGCTAAAACAATCATTGACAAATACTCTTGATTCTTCAAGCTTCATGTGTACTAATCATCCTAAAGGGTTAAGCAAGGTGCTGCTTCAGATACTCCAGCGCAGATAATGTTTCGTAATCCCCGCAGGGATTACGAAACGGTTGGTTTATAAAGGTTAAACCCCGGTGCTTAGATGGGATTGGCCTTGATATTTTCAAGCTCTTCCTCAAAGTCAGTGCCAAGGTAATACTTTGGTGGTGTGAGATCCTCACCGCGATGTTTTGCCTCTAATCCGGCTTTGACTTTGTCAGGCGTTGCAGGCAGTGAATAAATGCGAACCCCGCAGGCGTTGTTGATACCGTTGATGACCGCCATATGACCGGAAGACTGGTAGCACTCAGAGCAACCGCCTGAACCGTGTGGTCCAGCCTTACGGGGAGTCTCCTGGAAGATCAGGGTGATATCATCAGGAATCACATCGATTGTGGGGATACCACAGCCGGCCATATTGCCATGCCTGTTTTCTGCGTTGTAATCCTCACTTAATGCAAAACCGATGCTGTGAGACAACCCGCCATAGGCCTGCCCTTCAACAGAGAGCCTGTTACCTATTACGCCGATATCGGAAACACATGTGTACCTTAGCACCTTTGATTTTCCGGTTTTAATATCAACCTCTACCAGCGCAACATTTACACAGTACATATATCCCGGGTTTTTCTCACCCTCTCCGGTATTTGGATCAAGACCGGGTGGCAGTCCTATGTTAAATTGATCATAGTGCCCGATATATTTTGTTGGTATTTTTTCAGCAACCATCTCATCATATGTTCTGTAGGTGCCATCAGCCTTACGCATGGCGTCCATGAGCCTGGCAGCAGCATCAAGGGTGGCATTACCTGCCATATAGTGAGAACGGCTGGCAGCTGCCACGCCAGTATCCGGGCAGATCTTGCTGTCATTCATAACAAGTTTAATCTGATCAGGTTTAACCCCGAGCGGTGCAAGGGCCTTGACAGCGTGTGTAAGAGCCCCAATATCTGCACCCTGACCAACATCCTCCCAGGTGTTAAAGTGGGTGAAGGTTCCGTCAGCATTCATCTCAATAGCTACCTCGGCCTGATCAAAAGCGCCGATAGTGTATATGAAACCGCCCATACTGATACCGACCCCAACATGTCTTCCCTCTTTTTTGGCTGCTTCAGCCTCGGCCTTGTATTTATCATAATAGGGTTTTGCCTTATTAAGCAGTTCAGGATAGAGGTAATCATGGTATGGCCTGCTGTTGATGGTCAGGTCACCTGGTCTGGCCGCGTTTTTATAGCGGAACTCCCAGGGGTCCATTCCGATCTTTTCAGCGATCATGTCAATAAGGGCCTCTGTAGTAGTATATACCTGCGGGGCGCCAAAACCGCGGTATGCCGCACAGAAGGCGTGGTTTGTAGATGCTCCTCGTGCAAGGGCCTTGAAATTTGGAATATTGTATCCGTGGAAACCGACAGAAACAAGGTTGTTGAATATCTTATTGCCCATGGTTCCGTAAGCCCCGTGATCCAGACCTATATCATACTCTGCGGCTGTGATCCTGCCATCCTTGTCACAGGCTATCCGTGCGTTACTGAATGTGGCGGATCGCTTACCGGTCATATGGTTGAATTCCTCATAGCTCAATGTAAGTGTGCAGGGTATACGGAGGTGCTGGACAGCGGTTGCTACGATGGCAAAGGTGTTAGCGCTTACAGAATATCCAAAGGAACCGCCAACCGGATTCATAATGATCCGGAGCTCTTCTATAGGAATACCACATGCGTGTGATATACTTTCACGGTCCTCACCGATCCCCTGTGATTTACACTGGAGTGTCAACATACCGTCCAATCCGATGTACCCCTGAACAACATCCGGCTCTATGGGCAGATGGGGCTCGTGCTGTGAGTGGAAGCTTCCTTCCGCAACAAATTCTGCCTCCTCAAAGACCTCGACAGTATCTCTGCCTTTAAAAACCGGCTGTTCCAGATAAAAATTGGGCAGGCCCTCATGCAACTGAATGGCATTGGGCATAACCGCCTCCGGGAATGTCATATATGCGGGCAGCACTTCAAGGTTCTGTTTAACCTTCTTTGCAGCCTCACGTGCATGCTCTTCTGTGTCAGCGGCAACGAGGGCCACACAGTCGCCGCGTTTATTTATCTTTTTATCGGCAATTACCGGGAAGGGGGCAATCCCGCGGCCCAGGACGCGCGGAAGAAGCGGAGGGGCATCAAGGTTGTTTGAGCCCAGGACATCCTTGGCTGTAAAAATCCTGATGACACCGGGCATCTTTTCAGCCTCTTCCGTATCGATATTGATAATCTTGGCATGTGCAACCTGAGAGATAACAACGGCCAGATGCGCAGTACCTTCAGGCATTTTATGTTTTATGTCATCGCCGTAATTGGTTAGTCCGCACACCTTGGCAAGCGCTGTTGGTCGCGGGCGATATGAACCGTATATCTCCTTTTCGCCATCAAAGTCATAGGTGATATCATTCATTGTGGCCTCGCCGCGCATAACTTTGGCAGCAGCCATAACTGAATCAACAAGAGGTTTGTACCCTGTGCAGCGGCAGACATTCTTGTGTACCCTGAACCATTCACGGACCTCTTCCCGGGTAGGATTCGGGTTTTCTTTAAGGAGCCCATAGGATGAAACAATAAAACCGGGCGTACAGAAACCGCACTGGACACCGCCATAAGTAATCCACGCCTGCTGAAGCGGGTGCAGGTTCTGAGGGGTGCCTATGCCCTCTATTGTTGTGATCTCGCTGTAGTCAGGGACGTTTTTCATCTTTTTTGTGCAGGAACGGATGACATCACCGTTGAATAAAATGG
Source organism: Desulfatiglans sp. (assembly GCA_012513605.1). Lineage (NCBI taxonomy): Bacteria > Pseudomonadati > Thermodesulfobacteriota > Desulfobacteria > Desulfatiglandales > Desulfatiglandaceae > Desulfatiglans > Desulfatiglans sp. Next base: position 39,657 of record JAAZBV010000115.1, read on the forward strand.
AACAGGCGCCACACACGCCGGTGCCACATCCGATTTTTACCCCTGTCAGCCCCATTCTCCTCAGGACAACAGCCAGATTGTCTTTATTCGGGTCGCATATAACAGACCTGGGAACACCATTGATATTTAAGTGTATACATGTCACCATAAATCAGATCCTTTCAATCCCATATGATCTCACTGAAAAGCGACTCGGGTTATGGGCCATTCATTCTCCCTTTCATTGTGCAATCATATGTATTTAAATGTGTTAATAAATAACCTTTTCAAAAGAATACCCATTTTAATGAAGGGACTATAATGGATTTATACCCCTATTTTTATACCCTTCCTTTTTTACCCTGTTTTTCATCCATTAGATAAAATGCATATATCGATTTTGATATTTCTATATATCAGGTTCGTCATATCAAATCAAAAAATATTTGCTTATATTTAAATTAAATAAGGGAACTCATTCATTTGGAGTGATTGATTGAAATAGCCCTTACGGTTAATAGACTATTTTTTGTCTGCGATCATTGCTATGCATTTGGTTATATATTATTTAAAAATAACATGACTCACTTTATTAGGAGAAAATAAACGCAGATGGAAATATTCTTTACATATGACATCAATATGCATATAATACGGATCATTTATTGAGATGCAAAAAGATATGTGGCCGCTTGCTGGTGAAACCTCTGCTTTAATAAGAAAAAAAGGGTAACAATTCCTCTCTCAGACATAATAACAGGCGTAATTGCAGATAGAAAAAAATATTAAATTTTTACCACTGACTGCCATTTTGAAAAGATTCCTGGCGTAATTCTTTATAACCCTGAATAATGAATTATATCAAAAATACAAATAATCATAATTATCTCCCATAAAGGTTTTTATCTTGCTGAATATATTTATTGATGCTGATGCCTGCCCTGTAAAGCAGGAGGTTTTTCGTGTAGCAGAGAGGTTTAAACTCGGTGTTACCCTCGTGTCAAACATGCATATGCGGATCCCGGAAAACCCCCGCATAAAACTTGTTATTGTTGAGAGCGGGCCTGATGAGGCTGACAACTGGATAGCGGAAAAGGCGGGAGAGGGTGACATAGTGATAACCGCAGATATTCCCCTGGCAGGTCGAAGCCTCAAAAAAGGGGCAAGCGTAATAAGCCCGTCCGGCAGACTGTTTACAGAAGATAATATCGGGCAGATTCTTGCCACCAGAAACCTCATGGCTGATCTAAGGGACCTTGGAGAGATTACCGGGGGGCCTGCGCCCTTTAAAAAAAAAGATAGATCCAATTTTTTGCAGCAGCTTGATGAACTGATACATTCAATTCTTCGCAGGTTTCCAGGACGATAATTATCTTTCTATTCCTGACAATAGTGTGCTATACAGCTTCGCTGATTTTTAAAACTTTATAAAAAAATACAGGGGCGAATAATTATTTACCGCCGCTGTTTAATTAGAGGGAAAAAAGGTATGACTAAAAAAGAACAGAACAAAGATATACGCAACATAGCAATAATCGCCCATGTTGACCATGGTAAAACCACCCTTGTGGATGCCATGTTCAGGCAGAGCGGCCTTTTCAGGGAGGGTCAGGAGGTGGAAACACGCCTCATGGACAATATGGAGCTTGAAAAGGAGCGAGGCATTACAATAGCTGCAAAGAACTGCTCTGTAGTTTGGAAGGGTACAAAGATAAACATAATAGACACACCCGGCCATGCCGATTTTGGGGGCGAGGTTGAGAGGGCGCTTGCAATGGCTGATGGTGCCCTGCTCCTGGTTGATTCATCTGAAGGCCCACTTCCCCAGACCAGGTTTGTCTTGAAAAAAACCTTTGAGGCAGGGCTAAAGGTTATTGTTGTTATAAACAAGATAGACAGGCAGGATACCAGGCCCCAGGAGGTGCTTAATGAGATATATGATCTATTTATTGAGCTTGGCGCCAATGATGAGCAGATAGAGTTTCCCCTGCTTTATGCAATAGGCAGAGATGGTATGGCAAAGAAAAAACTCACTGACAGGTCAAACAACCTTGAGGTACTCTTTGAGACGATTATAAAACACACCCCGCCTCCATCATATGACCCTAAAGAGCCTTTCCAGATGCTGGTTGCTGACCTTGGCTATTCAGCCTATATGGGAAGGCTTGCCATAGGCAGGGTGATAAACGGCAATGTTAATTTCAATGACAGCCTTGTGTGCTTGGGAGAGGATGATGCTGAGACACCTCTCAAGGTGACCAAGATCCAGGTGTATGAAGGTGTAACACTCAAAGAGGTAAAGCAGGCAGGCCCAGGCGATATTGTAGTGCTCTCCGGTATAGAGGATGTCAAGATCGGTGATACCATATGCAACAAAGAGTTCCCAAAGGCATTAAAAAGGATAACCATAGAGGAGCCTACTGTATCCATGCGCTTTACCATTAACACCTCCCCCCTTGCAGGAAAGGAGGGTAAATATGTGCAGTCAAGCAAGATCAAGGAGAGGCTTTTTAAAGAGACCCTGAGGAACGTTGCTATTAAGGTGGATGAATCCGAAGAGAGAGACAGTTTTAATGTAAAGGGGCGTGGTGAATTCCAGCTTGCTATACTGATCGAAACCATGCGCAGAGAGGGATACGAATTCTGCGTGGGTAGACCAGAGGTCATCCTTAAGGAAAAGGATGGCAGAAAACAGGAGCCGATTGAACATCTCTACATTGATGCTGATGAGGCCTTCATGGGAATCATTACAGAAAAACTCTCCCAGAGAAAAGCCAAGATGTTAAACCTGACAAACAGTGGCACAGGCAGGGTAAGAATGGAATTTACAGTACCGTCGCGCGGGCTTATAGGGTTCAGGGATGAATTTCTTACTGCCACCAGGGGAACGGGTATTATGAATTCATACCTTGAAGGGTTTGATGACTACAGGGGAGACTTCCCATCAAGGTTCAGCGGCTCAATAATTTCCGACCGTCAGGGTGAGTCGGTTGCTTATGCACTCTTTAACCTGGAGCCAAGAGGGAGGCTCTTTATTGTACCAGGTGAACAGGTGTATGAGGGCATGGTAATAGGTGAGCACAACAGGGATAATGATATAAATGTTAACCCCTGCAAGGAAAAAAAGCTCTCCAACATGCGCGCCGCAGGAAAGGATGACAATATACTCCTTTCACCCGCTAGGCCACTTACCCTTGAAAGCGCTATTGTATTTATCAGGGATGATGAGATGGTGGAGATTACCCCAAAATCAATTCGCTTAAGGAAAGAAGAACTCTCATCCCAGAAACGGCACATGGCCCAGTCAAAGAAGTTCAAGGAAAGAGAGGGACTTTAACGCATAGAGCAAAGCGAAAAATATTACCGGCTCGTTTTTTTACGCTATGCGCCATGCTCCATGCGCTATGCGTCTTTTTAGCGCACAACGCACTCTTTAACCCACGGTGCTGCTATAGATTTAAACTCTGTCAGTTCGGAATCTGAAAATTCTGGTGATATATCCTTGAAATACTCCGGGTGCAGTATCTCTGCCCTGTGGAAATTCTGCAGGGCATAGAGTTTTGCATCTTTAATTACCTTGACTATATTACTGATAACACCCTTATCCACAATGCCCCTCACGCAGGTGGTGCGGAACTCATAGTCAGGGGCTTTCTCCATTATGGTCTCTATGCTGGTAAGTATATCTTCAGGGTTACATCCCTTTGCAATAAGCGGATTATATCTTGTGGGGTCAGTCTTGATATCCATTGCAATGTAATCCACAAGCCCTCGCTCAATCAGAACATCAATATCTTTTGGCCTGCTCCCGTTTGTATCTAGCTTTATGGAGTAACCCAACCCTTTTACTGCCTCGCAGAGCTTGACAAGTTTTTTGGACAGCGTCGGTTCACCTCCGGAAATTACAACTCCATCGAGAAATCCTCTTCTGCTTTTAAGAAATTCATAAAGGCCATCACCCTTAAAAGAGGCGGGACATTCCTCACTACACCTTACAAGGGATGGATTATGGCAGTATGGGCAGTCAAAATTACACCCTGACATAAATATTACACAGCTCAACTTGCCAGGGTAATCTATTAAAGAATTTTTCTGTATGCCCCCTATATTCATCCTGCCATTCCTATGCTGCCTTAAACATCTTTCGCATGCTGAACTCCTGCTGCTTGCCATCATTCCATTGTTTCACAGGCCTTAAGTAGCCTACAACCCTTGAATAGACCTCAGTCTCACAACCGCACACACTGCATTTTTCCTGGTTCCCTGCAAGGTAGCCGTGAGACGGGCATATACTGAATGTGGGTGAAAGGGTGAGGTAGGGGAGTCTGAAACCCGTAACCACCTTTTTAACAAGACTCTTAACAGACTCAATCTCACTTATGTTTTCGCCAAGAAATATATGCATGACCGTTCCGCCGGTATATTTGGTCTGAAGCTCATCCTGAAGCGTGAGCGTTTCATATATGTCATCAGAATAGTTTACAGGGAGCTGTGTAGAGTTAGTATAGAAGGGCTCGCCCCCATGTTTGAATGAATCCTCGTTGGCGCAAATAATCTCGGGATATTTTGCCTTGTCCTTTTTTGCAAGCCTGTATGTGGTACCCTCGGCTGGTGTCGCCTCAAGGTTGTATATGTCACCGGTCTTCTCCTGAATGGCAGCAAGGGTGTGGCGCAAAAAATCCATTACCTTAAGCGAAAATCTCCTGCCCTCTTCACTTGCTATGTCATGGCCCATAAAGTTGAGGCATGCCTCATTCATGCCTATAATACCAATGGTGGAAAAGTGATTTTTCCAGTATCTGCCTGAGCCTTCCTTTATTTCACGCAAATAGAAGCGGGAGTAAGGGTAAAGGTTGTTCTCTGTAAACCTCTCAAGGATTTTTCTCTTTATATCGAGGCTTTTTGAGGCAAGACTTACCAGTTTCTCAAGCCTTTCAAAAAAGTCTGCCTCATCCTTTGCCAGATAGCCTATTCGCGGCAGGTTAATAGTTACAACACCAATGGAGCCTGTTAAAGGGTTTGCCCCGAACAGCCCTCCACCCCTTTTCATAAGCTCACGGTTATCAAGCCTGAGCCGACAGCACATGGACCTAGCATCCTCCGGGGACATGTCGGAGTTTACGAAATTTGAAAAATAGGGAATGCCGTATTTCCCTGTCATCTGCCATATGCTTGTAATGTTGGGGTTATCCCAGTCAAAGTCAGCCGTTATATTATAGGTGGGGATAGGAAACGTAAATACCCTACCCTTTGCATCCCCGGCCATCATCACCTCTGCAAAGGCCCTGTTAAGCATATCCATTTCAGCCTGAAACTCAGAATATTTCTGTTCGCATTCTACACCACCGACAATAACGTAGTTCTCCTTAAGCATGGATGGAACAGAGAGATCCATTGTAATGTTGGTAAATGGGGTCTGGAAACCTACACGTGTTGGGATATTTATGTTAAAAACAAACTCCTGGATGGCCTGTTTTACCTCTTTGTAGCCAAGGTTGTCATACCTTATAAAGGGTGCAAGCAGGGTATCAAAATTGGACAGGGCCTGCGCGCCAGCTGCCTCACCCTGAAGCGTATAGAAAAAGTTCACAATCTGACCAAGGGCCGATCTCAAATGTTTGGGCGGACCGCTCTCTACCTTTCCCTCTACACCCTTAAAGCCGTTAACAAGAAGGTCTTTAAGATCCCACCCCACACAGTATACTGAAAGCAGGCTCAGGTCATGTATATGCATATCACCATCCTTGTGTGCATCCCTGATCTCACGGGGGTATATGCTGTTGAGCCAGTATTCAGATGTTACATCTGATGATATATAGTTGTTAAGCCCCTGAAGAGAGAATGACATGTTGCTGTTCTCTTTTATCTTCCAGTCCAGCTTCTGGATGTAATGATCAACCAGGTCAATGTTACTCTTGGTGGTGATAGCCCTTATCTGGGCATGCTGCTCCCTGTAGAGTATGTATGCCTTTGCGCTTTTATAAAAGGGGGTGTCAAGGAGCACCCTTTCAACTATATCCTGCACCTCCTCAACATCAACTTCTTCACCCAGCCTCATCTGATGTGCAAGGGTCAGCACATGGAGAGTGAGTTTTTTTGCCTCTTTATCGCCAAATTCACTCGTTGCCTTTCCTGCCTTGGCAATTGCTGATGTAATCTTTGATGAGTCAAATTCTACAACCCTTCCATCCCTTTTTTTAATCTTTTCAAGCATGAAAAATACCCCCAGAAAACAAAATACCTCTACAGAGTCCTAATAATTTTCAAATAAATATTCCGGAAAACCGGGTTTGTGCAACTTCATCTGGCCCTCCCCAATAAAAAAAAATACAACCAGAAAAATTTATAAATTCCGTAGAAAGATTGATCATTACTATTTGTGAGTACCTAGGAAAATAAACAATATATTGTGGCATGTCAAGCAGAAAAACCAATATATTGTTATTTACCGGTTTAATGCAGGTATTATTTACCTTTTTATCCGCATAGTCAATAAGATTGAAATGAGAGGCTGCATCTCTTTATTTTTTTGGTGGGTCATGGACCATGTGGTACTAGAAGTCCTATTCTCCCAGTGAAGAGACAGGTTTGAAACCTGTCTCTACTGTGGATGGCGAACCTAACCAAGCGTCATTACCCCGCTCCGATCGGGAACCCAGATTTTAAATTTCCTTAGAACGCTTGCCAATCCAAAAACCTTATGGTATTGATTACAAAACCTTGTCTCACAGAGTATTTTCAGCTTTCTGCTTGAAACGCTGAAAGCCTTAATTCACGGAAGTGGAAAGCTCACTGGTGGGGCTCCCGGACTTCAAATCCGGTGTACCGGGCTAAAACCTCGGTAGGTGGGTTCGATTCCCATGCACTTCCGCCACTGATAATTACCGCTTATTCAATAGGGATACGAAGGACCTGACCAGGATAGATCAGGTCAGGATTCGTCAGCATTGGTTTATTAGCCTCAAAAATCACTGTATATTTCATCGGATTTCCATAAAATTCCTTTGCAATTTTTGACAGAGTATCACCCTTGGCAACTGTGTAGTATTTGGTTTCAGGCTCTGGCTTTTGTTCAGGTGCTGCTTTGCTTGTATCAACCTGAATTCGATCATCCACCTTTGAAACCCCGTTTACATTGCCGACAGCAAGTGCAATCTTCTCCCTGTCCGGCTGGCTTTTTGTTGTCCCGTAGACAGTAGCGACCTCATCATCAAATTCAATTTTGAGATTTTCAATAGCTACTCCGGTCTTTTGAACATGCCTTTCCAGTGCCTTTGCCAGAGCATTTTCTGCAATTTTTTCCCGCTCCTGTAATACTGCTTTGGTTTCAACACCCATAACCTTGGCACCCGCGTTTTTTACAAAATCAATTAATCCCATAGCTAATCTCCTTTTAAAATTTTTTTTGCGTAATCCGGCATTTCACAGCCGTTTATCAGATCGTATGACACCCACTGTTATTTTTTAAACAGTTTTGATGCCATGCCCAGGACATCATCAAGCATTGAACCGTCATTATCTCTGTCAAGAAACTCCCCCAGCATGCCCATCAATCCGCCCTGTGATTGACCGTCTGAACCGAGTGAATTTATGGCAGAACCGGAACTCTGTTTACCCAATGCCCCCATTGCCATAGCCGCAACGACCGGCAACATTTTTTTCAGGACATCCTGTCCTATCCCTGTTTTAGCCGAAGCTGCCCCAGCAACCTGCCTGCTGACATCCTTGCTGCCCAGAATATGGCCCAGGATACCGTTACCATCTGTTACTGTGTTCTCGTCACTCAGGGTATCAAGATTATCTATATACTGAGTGTGTTTACCTGATGAGAGGGCCTTCATAATACTGTCAATACCGTTTGGTTTTGAGGCATTATGCGCCAGTCCCTGACCAATCGCTGGCAGAAGATTGGATATAGCTGATGCAGCCTGATTCTCATCCAGCCCAAAATTCCTGGCCATTTGTTTTACAGCCCCTCCATTACCTGCATTTAAAAGCATGTTTAATAGATCCATAGCCCCTCCTTGTTAAGATGTTTTGGATTAGGAAGCATGAGATGTTAACTTTACTTGTTGAAAGGATATCTTATCGTAATATAAAGTGTCAATGAACAATATCAACAGGGTAGAATAGGGTAGGATATGGTATACCTTCAAGTGTATGAAGATATCCACAATTCACACCTTTAATCTTTATGCATCCCACCGGTTTATTCACACCAGCATTGTGGCATGTGATTTGCATTTATATATGCAGTTTTAACAGCTTAAAAGTCAAAACAGATAGAGGCATAATAAATTTCAATACCCAACAGGAGAAAATTGTGGACAAATTAACCCAATTTTTAAAGGAACTTCAAACAGATACTAAATATAAAGACTTAGAGGAAGCATCTATTAAACAGGCAATAATTTTAAAAACCCTGTTACTTCTGGGATGGGACCCTTTTGACGTAAATGAAATCCAGCCAGAACACATAACAAAAATGCAAAAAATTGACTATGCAATCAAACAAAATGATTCAGTCAAAGCATTTCTAATTGTCAGAAAGGGTCTTGAGAATCTTAAGGCCGATATTGAATTATTACTGGAGTCCGCTGAAAAGTCTGATGTAAAAATTGCAATATTCACAAATGGTTTTTCATGGTGGTTCTTTCTGCCCACAATCGAAGGGAATATTGATGATAAAAGGTTCTGGTCTATTGATACAGGAAATGAAAAACCGGATCTGGTTGCCGGGAAATTTTTTGATTTTCTTTCAAAGGAGAGTTTTATCAAAGACAATGCAGTAAAACTTGCTGAAGAGATCTGCAATAAAAGAAAAGAAGCAGTACTGATTAATACATATCTTCCAAAGGCATGGGAAAAGGTCATTTCTGAACCGGAAAAATATCTGGTTGATATCATATCAGAGGTGACAATGGAACTTTGCGGATATAAACCCAAACGGGAAAAGATTGTAGAGTTTGTAAGGGCCGAAGGTAAAACCAGATATAAAAAATCCGAGCATTATGAACTAACTGACCTCACAAAAATCGCAGGTGAAAAATCTGATAAATCAAAAGCAGGGTATAAGGGTAAGGCCATTAAATCATTCAATTTTGAAACTATTGAATATAATGTCAAGTCATGGCAGGAATTACCTTGGGAACTGTGCAATTCCATCGTAAAAAAACACAGGGAATCTTTTGAAAATGTATTATATATAAGTATAAAAGGAAGAGACTATTTTTCAAACAACCCCTATCAGTTTATTATGAATAAAGAAATAGACGGCACTGGTATATACATCAATACCGATTTATCGGAGGCTATTTCTATAACCCTGTGTAATGAGATCCTTAAACTATTTGGTTATAAGGAGAGTGATCTTACAATTGATACCAAGTAGCCTCTTAAGGCAACCCACTCTTGGCACCATCTATTGAACCCCCGGATAACGGCAAACATGCCGTTATCCATACAACCTGTCAAATACCCGCCTATCTGTATATAACATTATTTCTTCATGTTGAAATTATGTTCATCTCTTTGTGTATACTCTCGGCACCTTCATCTTAATGTAAAAGTTTTTACTCTGAAGAATATTAACGAACTTCCTTCGTTTTTCGACCGCTCTTTTAAGTATGGATTTGAGCCCGGATATAGCATAAATATTACGCTCACTGGATTTTTCATAAAACACTTTCCTGATCGGCTCCCCAACCTTCAGACCTGCTTCCTCTGCGAAAGAGCCCGGTGTAACCTCTGATACAACAACCCTGCTGTACTCCTGTTTTACCTTAAAACCATACATCACAAAAACATCGATCTCCGGCTCTTTTGGTTCCTCCACCTCTTCTTCATCGTAATAATCATCATCTTTCTTCTCAACAGACTGCTCAGCTACCTTTTCTGTAATGCTTTTAGCAACATTTGCCTCACTATTCCCAGTTACCTTTTCTTCAAATCTTTTTTCGCTCTTTGTAGTGTCTGATGCTAATCTACCTTTAAAACCTTTCTGAAGATGAATCGCCTCTACTATAGTACTGTCACTTAATACCTCCAGGGAAAGCCCGATGTTGTCATAAGACATGATTACCGTACCAATATCACTGATCTTTACCTTTTCGGGAGGACCCAGCAGTTCGATAGCATCTTTCAAGGCCATACCGGGCTTAAGATTTTCATCTATTGTTATCCCGCTTCCTGCCTGTGCGAAGGCGATTCCTGTTAAATAGTAAAATGATATCAGAAGAACAGCTGCAACCACCATAAAATACGTTGTTTTTTTTCTAATGACTGTCATAATTATCCCTTTTATTAGAACCCTATTAATAAGAGCCAATTCCATACGGATATTTTAAAACCGTATGGATATAAATAAAAAACTGTAAATTTCATACCCTGAATTGCAGAGACAACATATACTTTTCCAGATTAAAAAACAACTTACCTGTGTAAAAAAACCTCTTATATCACTTGATTTTTATATAATTTAAAGCACGAATTATATTTATGAATACCTCTTACATTTTTCGCTTTTTATGTTCATTATTTCCATTTAAAAGCTTAAATAGTTCGTTATTTTCATTAATCAGCGTTTTATGGTCTCCATTAAGATTGATTTTACAATTTTTTTACATTTTTTTTACATTTTTTCACCAAAGAGCAGTTGACACAATCAGACTTCTTGTTTAAATTTGTGAGTACCAAAGCTTAACCAATAACCTTAAATTGAAAGGCCGGGATACCACCTCATCCCGGCCTTTCGCTTTTTAATCAAGCAATTGTTCATATGTTTTTTATGTCTCCGGAATACAGGTTATAAAAGTAAGATGGCAGGCCCAATATAAAATCAGGCCTGTCGATTAGGAATTATGAAGCAGCTTTTATTATCCCTCTTTAACCTACTCATTAACATGAATCAATGATCAACCCATCTCTTGATTGGGTCAAAGGAGATAAAAACAGTGCTACCCCCTCCTGTCTTAACCGGGTTTTGTTATACCTTTGGCAAGGCTGTCATGGTAAAAACCATTACAAATAAGGCAACCGTTTCAACAACGCCAATTGTCATGATATAGTTACCAAACCCCTTACCGGTTTCTGCCAGTGCGTCAGCCGCCTTTGCTCCCACCTTTCCCTGAAAAAAGGCTGACATGGCAATGGCAAGACCGGCAAACAGACCCAGCAGCATCTGATAAATATAACTTTCAGGGGGAAGATTTGCTCCTTTAATAGCATTGCGCAATATCATGCCGTATATAGTCTGGGATAATGGGGCGCCAACAAACGCTATAAGGATAAACGGGGCTGCCTTGTTATTCATATATGCCCTCTTCCACGCACCTACCGCTGCCATACCTGCGATACCAATGCCAAGAGCAGAACCAACAGCTGAAATTGCCAATGAAATGCTCATATCTCCTAAGCCTGCGATCATATTGAATCTCCTTTCAAAATAAGTACTGAAAAATAAATCCTATCTCTATTTCATATAATTTCGTTATTCTCTGAACGGTTCATAGGGCTTACCCGTCCACTGAACACCGACATGCCCTGAAAATTCAAGCATATTAAGCCTGACACCATGTACCAGCACCGACATGGTGCAGAGCGCTATATTGAGCGCATGACCGACAAACATAATCAAAGCGGCTACAATACCGCTTACAACACTATCTATCCCTGCCCCAACTGCCATGGTATTAAAACTGCTTGATACAATAAACCCGGCAAACCCGACAGCAAAAAGGCGGATATAGGATACAATGTCAGAAAAAGAACCTATTACGCTCAGGGGCAGATTTGACAATGTAACAAGGATACCCTTAAAAATATTTCTCTGAAAATTGCTAAAAATAATTATAATTGCAAGCCCTACCCAGAGCAGTGTCATTGCATAGCCTGGCATATCGATCCCGAGAACCAGGTTTTTTGCCAGAAAAAAGATAAACCATAATTCACAAACCCAGCCTATCTCTCCCAGTGATGTAATATTATGCTTCCTGGCCGCTGCCATTAAATGTGCAACACTGAGATGAATAGCACCTATAATAAAAGAAAGCAGCATTACAAATGACTCTGATTCTTCACTGAAACTGTCAAGTTTATCAACGACAAAGGGGCGCAGAAATGGCAATCCGGCGAGTGTCTGTGATCCGAACCATGTGCCTGTGAGCAGACCCCATACCAGGGTTGTTCCGCTCAAAAGAAACATCAGGTTTACAAATTCACGGTTTGCCTTCTTGAACTTGATCCTCATCCAGATGGTAAGCAGCATAAAGATCAATCCGTACCCGCCGTCGCCGATTATGATGGCAAAAAATACACTGAAAAAGCCAAGAAAGATCATGCTGACATCCATTTCATCATAACCGGGGAGTGTACTCATGAACTTAAACAGGGGGTTTATCATGTTAATAAATCGGGAATTTTTAGTTAATGTGGGCACCTGGCCCGGGTCATCGGGCTCTTCGACAAAATAACCCCACCCATGGCTATCTGCCTCGCGCTGTACAGATTGAACAGCTTCATCAGGGCAAAAACCCTGTAAATAGGATATATCACCCACATCACCCATACCTGCTTTAACCCTGCTGACAACAAGATTCTTTTCAAGTTTTGTACGATAATCTGTAAGCATATCACGATAAGCTACCATTGAACCAAGCTGCCCGTTTATCTCATCACTAAGCTGTTTTAATTGATTAATCTTTAATCGTACTTCACCCGGTTCTGTCTGTGGGATGGTATCCTGACGAAAATCAAGATGCACATCCTCTGATTGTGAGATCAATGCAAGGTGTACTACATTATTTGAGGTGCCTGCCACCATCACCTGCATCTCATCAGGGATACGGGTTAAACCGCTTTTATCAGTAAGGTATAGTCTGATAAAAACACCAGACTCTTTTAATGCCTGAACAGATGAATAGGATATATCTCCCCATCGTTCAAACCAGTCTGATAGCTCCTGGAATTCGTGCAATTCTCTCTGGATAGAATCTTTCTGCTGAAGCAAACCGAGGATCTTTTGAATGATCTCTCCCGGGTCATATTCCGATATCTGACCGGTATCCTGTTGCAGTTCAGGCAGCTTCAGTATACGCTCTATATTTTCCAGGGTGGTTTCAATCTGTTGAATATCATCACTCGCCCTGTGTTCAACATCCTGTATGTGCAAAACACCCAGCTGTCTCAGGCGAAGCAGGGCTTCATCATGATGTTTGGCGCTGAAAAACAGGGTAACCTTTTTCATGGGAACGATCATTGGTGAGCCTCCTGTTTTTTCTTGCTCTCGAGTTTGGTCTTGGCGATTTTTCCACGAACAACAGCAGCTGTCATCTGATCACCCAGGAATATCCTGATCACCCGGATATTCTCCTTTGACTCAGGGATCTTCACCTCTTCAAACAGCTTGATCCGCTGCACTGTGATACGTAACTCTTCACGGATTATTTCCTGCTGCCTGTGCAGGATATCCAGCTCGGCTATACGCCTGATCTGAGACTTTGTTACCTCAAGGGCTTTATCCACCCAGATCGGGGTGGTAAAAAAGTCATATTCATAGTCTTCAAAGATTACATCCTTAAACAGAGGAATATCAATGCCTGCTATGTTACCTGTATCTGTAAGCACCTGTTTTACAGAGAACATGCTGTGAAGATCAATATCTTCGGCAAACACATCTGCCCAGTTCGATACCTCCTGCTCAAGCTCTTTTGCCTCTGCCTCCAGCTTCTCAACTGCACCCTGAATGGTGCGAATCTCCACAAGAAGCTGCTGTTTTTTCAATTCAAGAGTAGGCAGATACCTGGTAAATCGCTTGAGATTATCTTTCTGGAGCTTCAGCTCATTTTTTGTATATTTTATTTTTGCCATCTGACAGATTACCCGCCTTTAATTTTTAGGCCAGAACTCAGTTATCAACTCAGTTCTCATCCTTGTCTCATCCGAGGTAAAGCAGTCAGCCAAAATTTCCCAGCCTCGGTCAAGTGCCTTTTCAAGGGGTATATTTACTGTAAGATTCATCATCTGGGCCTTGAACTGTTCACCGTATTTAAGCAGCTTCTGATCCCAGTTACTCATGCGAAAACCCATTGAACGCTTTTCTTCTGTCTCTATATACTGTGCATAAAGCTGAATCATACCATCCATGATTGCGCGATGATCCTTGCGGCTGCTTTTCGGGTCATTAACCTGCTGTTTCAGGCGGCTCAATGATCCAAAGGGGTCAATAGAGCCATGGTGCAGATAGAACTGACCCTCAGTAATATAACCCGTGTTATCAGGAACAGGGTGAGTAACATCATCGCCCGGCATTGTTGTAACAGCAAGAACCGTAATGGAACCAGCACCCTCAAAGTCAACCGCTTTTTCATAACGGGCAGCAAGCTGGCTGTAAAGGTCACCCGGATAACCACGGTTTGAAGGCACCTGTTCCATGGTTATAGCAATCTCTTTCATTGCATCAGCAAAGTTCGTCATGTCAGAGAGCAATACAAGCACATCCTTACCTTTAAGTGCAAATTTTTCAGCTACAGCGAGCGACAGATCCGGAACCATAAGACTCTCAACTATAGGATCAGATGCTGTGTTCATAAAGAAGATTGAGCGTGACAGCGCTCCTCCCTCCTCAAGGGTACTTTTAAATTTCATATATTCATCATATTTGAGACCAATTCCGCCAAGGATGATCATATCAACCTCTGCCTGCAGTGCTATTCTTGCAAGCAGTTCGTTGTATGGTTCGCCTGATACTGAAAAGATCGGCAGCTTCTGGGAGACTACCAGGGAGTTAAAGATATCTATCATCGGTATATTTGTGCGTATCATGCGTTTTGGGATAATACGTTTGGCAGGATTAACACTTGGGCCTGCCACCTCGATCATGTTGTCTGCAAGCTGTGGCCCTTTATCACGCGGGTTACCTGCGCCATCAAAAATACGACCCAGCATATTGTCCGAAAATGTCACCTGCATTGGGTGTCCAAGAAAACGTATTTCATCACTTACAGAAACCCCGCGGCTTCCGGCAAAGACCTGCAATGAGACAAGATCACCATCAAGTTTGATTACCTGTGCGAGTGATTTGCCACGCTGGGTAGTGATTTCAGCGAGTTCCTCATAGCCTACATTTGAAGCCTTAACGGTTATAACGTTACCGCTAATGCTTAGAATCTTGTTATAGACCTTTCTCATTTCCGGAATTCTCCTTTATTAATGTGTCGATTGCTGTTTCCTGTGCCTTAAATTCGGACGAATCCATTGCAATGTAGTTCCAATCGATGAACAGCTGCCGCAGGCGGTTGAAGAAACCACGCGCTTTTTCCTTGTCATCCAATTGAAATTCTGTTTTCAAAACCCGGTTTACCTTATTAAACACATGTTGCTGCCTCTCTTTGCTTGTGCCGGCATCAACCTTATCAAAAGAATTCTGCTGGAGGTAAACACTGTCAAGAAATTCACCTTTCAGGTAAAGCTGAAAGTCATCATTTGAAGTTCCCTCTTCGCCAACAACCATCATCATCTGGCCAACATCATTTCCGCGCTGTAACATATCACGTGCTGCAATAATCTCACCAGGATCAACAAAGCTTCGGTATTTTGACCAGCTCTCAAGGGGATGGATTGATGGAAAGCGGCGTGCATTTGCCCTGTCACGCGATAGACCTAGAAATGCACCTACAACCTTGAGGGTTGCCTGTGTCACAGGCTCTTCAAAATTTCCACCGGCAGGGCTTACTGTACCGCCTATTGTAAGACTTCCTGATTTACCATTGTTAAGTTCCACCAGCCCCGAACGCTCATAGAACTCAGCGATCCTGGATTCAAGATAGGCCGGAAAGGCCTCCTCACCCGGTATCTCCTCGAGTCTGCCGGATAATTCTCTCATTGCCTGGGCCCAGCGGGATGTTGAGTCGGCCATCAAGAGTACATCCAGACCCATCTGACGATAGTATTCACCTAAAGTTACCGCTGTATAAACAGATGCCTCACGGGCAGCAACAGGCATCGAACTGGTATTACAGATAATGATTGTTCTATCCATCAATGTTTTACCTGTACGTGGATCTTCCAGTTCAGGGAATTCACGCAGCAGCTCGACAACTTCACCGGCACGCTCTCCGCATGCTGCCACAATAACTATATCCACCTGGGAGTATCTGCTTAAAACATGCTGAAGAACTGTTTTACCTGCGCCAAATGGACCGGGAACACAAAAGGTGCCACCCTTGGCAACAGGGAAAAAGGTATCTATTATACGAGCCTGGGTGACAAGGGGATCAACAGGAACAATCTTTTCTTTATAGGATTCAATGGCTATTTTAACCGGCCACCTGAAGCTCATGGTTATCTCATGAGATTTTCCCTTTTCATCCTTTATCCGGGCAATATTATCGACTATTGTGTAATCACCGGCCTTTGCTATTTCTTCAACAATAAACTCTCCATGGAGTGTGAAGGGAACCATAATCTTATGATCAAAAATACCTTCAGGCACAGAGCCTAATGCGTCTCCGGCAATGACAATATCACCTGCCTTTACCGCAGGTGTAAACTGCCATTTCTTTGCCTCATCAAGGGGTTTGAATTCCACACCGCGTGGAAGAAAAAACCCGTACTCCTCAGCCAACTCGGGCAGCGGGTTCTGCAGGCCATCATATATCTGTTTTAACAGTCCAGGCCCGAGCTGAACCGACAGCAGCTGACCACTGAACTCTACATCATCACCAATGATAAGGCCCTTTGTACTTTCAAACACCTGTAAAAAGGCAACACCATCACCGATGCGAACAATCTCTGACTTCAATCGTTCATTGCCTTTTATTATGTAGGCAACCTCATTCTGCATGATATTTCCATCAACAGAGACAGTTACCATATTGCCGCTGACACCAATAATTTTTCCGGTAGTGGGTTTCATGATCTTACCTCGTGATATAACATTTGGAATCTTAGTAGTCCTTTTTCTTTTTCAAAAGTAAAATATCTTTGCAACAGAAGTAATTTCAGGAGATATATAACTATGGTTGTAAAATCGAAATGATGCTCCCGCTCCATTTCATCCAGAAACTGCCAGCGCAAATCCATGAATCGCAATTCAACATCAAGGGGATTGCCCTCCTTGATGGCTGACAGGGGAAAACTGGAAGGCTTGTATTCGATGTCTTTATGCTGGGCCTCGCGAAATGCCGCAATGTCTGTGCGAAGATCATTTTCAAAGTTTTTGTATCTTTTCACGTCAGCCGGTTCGCCCCTGTTAATGGCTACTGATTGCAGATCAAGTGAACAGAGCATTTCAAAATCAGCAGGATCAAGCCATTTTTCAGCTTCATTCATAAAGCGGTCAATGGTAATTTCAGGCTCTTTCCTGAAAAACAGCGTTGGCAGTTGGGCTATAAAATAGTAGTATTTATCCATCCTTATTTATCCAGTATAGATTTCAGATTAGGGTTTACGAGTGACTTCAGCAGATCGGAAATCGCCCCGTCGGAAAAATCATAATAGACATCCGTCCCCTTTAAACCTATACGGAAACCACTGGTAATATCGGCTCCAACCTTGAGTGTGATCCCTTTTTTAAGATCGGTTTTTATGCCATTAAAGAGAAGGGCTTCAAGTTGCTTTTTATCAGCATCGCCCAGAATTACCTCTTTTTCACTGTCTTTAGCCCAGGTCTCAACAATTTTAAGGATCATCTCTTTCATCAGGTCTGGTGTGAGTTTTTCACCAACCTCACGTTTGAAAACCGCATCAAACAACCTGTTGAATCTTTCCTTGAGCAGTAATTCTGCATTACGGACAGACTGTTTTAAATCGGCCTCAGCGGTTGCACGGAATTGATCAACCTTGCTCTGTCCTTCATTAATTACCTTCAGGGCCTCCTTGCCGGCATCCTCAATAATCCCTGCTGCCTTCTGATTTGCCTCTTTTACAATCTGCTCGGCCCTGTTTTCCGCCTCTTCTATCCCCTCTTTCCTGATCTTCTCAATAAGGCTATCCAACTTGACATCCATCAGAAATCCTCCCATTTAACCCGGTGTGGAATTAAGAGTCCTTTCCGGGTGGTTTTTAGGAATAAAGCTATTTTCCTGGTAATGCTCTTTTCAGTTCTCCCTGCAACAATTAGATTTTAAAATTTTAGGGGATTATATGATGTGGTCATATTTAGGTCAAGAAGAAACGGAATGCAAACTATTTTAATTATTTTTACCTTTTCTATAATAGCAAACTCTTAACATGGGTTAAAGTAACATATCAGTGCATACTTACCAACTATATATCATATTAATTGGCAGTTATTATTACTTTCTATGCAGCAGTTTATAGATTTGATTATTGCAATATGGTCTGCTATATAACAAGGTGTCTATTTAATCAGATGCGAAATGATATTATTTAAAGCTATGAAATATTATCAATATACTTGGGGAAAAAAGAAATGATCAATTCTAACTCTGTTATAGTGCCATTTACCAGCCTTGGCAGATATACCTTATTTATACTGCAGGAGATGGGCAGGAGTGGCACTTTCTTTTTCAGGGGTTTCTACAGTATTTTTACATTCCCCTTTCAATTTTCAAAGATTATACAGCAGATATATTTTATAGGTCTTAAATCAGTATTTGTAATCTGCCTGACAGGGGCCTTCACTGGCATGGTGCTCGGGCTCCAGGGATATTATACCCTCTCAAAATTCGGTTCAGAGGGGCTCCTTGGAGCTGCTGTTGCACTCTCTTTGATCCGCGAGCTGGGGCCTGTGCTTACCGCTATTATGATAATAGGACGTGCAGGGTCAGCCATTGCTGCAGAGATAGGCATAATGAGGATCTCCGAACAGATAGATGCACTTGACACAATGGATATTGACCCAGTAAGGTTTCTTGTAAGCCCCAGGATCGCTGCCTCCCTTATATCATTCCCTCTGCTTACTGCTATGTTCAATGTGATCGGAATATGGGGAGGATATCTCACTGGTTCCATCTTGCTGGGTTTGAATAAGGGGGTTTATTTTTCAAGGGTGCAATCGGGGATATCCATGGATGATCTGACCGGATGCGGCATTAAATCCATTGTATTCTCCATCATTGTTGCAACAATATGCTGCTACCAGGGTTACTACACCCATACTAGAAAAGAGGGTCACGGGGCAAAGGGGGTAGGTTTTGCGACAACATCCGCTGTAGTGATATCCTGTGTCCTTGTCCTTGTTTCCGACTATATCATGACATCGTTACTGCTGTAATAATGGCCCCTGAAAAGTTATGAGGGAATATGGAATATAATCATCTTATAGAGTTCAGAAATATCACAAAAAGTTTTGGCAATCAGGTGGTGCTGAACAATGTTAACCTAACCATAGACAGAGGCGAGATCACTACCATTATCGGCATGAGCGGTGTTGGTAAATCTGTGCTTCTCAAGCATATAATAGGGTTGATCAACCCTGATTCGGGTGAAATCCTTTTTCAGGGAAGAGATATCGCAAAACTACCCCGCAGAGAAAAGAGTCAATTAAAAAAGAAATTCAGCTATATGTTCCAGGGCACTGCATTATTTGATTCCATGACTGTTTATGAAAATATTGCCCTTCCCCTTATGGAAAAAAACCTTTTATCCCAAAATGCGATACAGAGATTGGTTCTCGATAAAATGGAGCAGCTAGATATCGGAACCATGGCAAATAAATACCCCTCAGAGCTTTCAGGAGGAATGAAAAAACGGGTAGCGCTTGCGAGATCACTTGTTACAGACCCTGAAATTGTACTTTTTGATGAGCCTACTACCGGCCTTGACCCTATAAGAAGAAACGCAGTGCACAGTATGATATCAGAATATCAGAAAAAGCTGGGCTTTACGGGAATAATTGTAAGCCATGAAATTCCTGAGATATTCTATATATCCCAGAAAATTGTTATGCTCCACGAAGGCGGGATTATCTTCCAGGGTTCAGCTGAAGCACTCCATGAGACTAATGCCACAGTCGTGAAACAGTTTATTAATGGCCTTGAGAACCGACATGATTCTCTAACCGGGTTGCTTCCTCAGCCCAGAGGAGAGGAGAGGCTAAGGGAAGAGCTTGCACGGTTTAAAAGACACAATTATGTTTTTTCAATAATAGTGTTCAGGATCAAAGATCTGGATAATATCAATAAAAATGCCGGGCATGTTGCAGGGCAGGAACTTCTCAGGCGTTTTGCAGAAGAACTCAGAAGCCATCTAAGGCTAACCGATGTATGTTTCAGATACAGCATGAATAAAATAATAACCATACTGCCGGATACCGGTCTTGAACAGGCCCGCCAGACATGCAGAAAACTTTCAAAAAAGATAGACAAAATGAAAATAACAGAAATAGTGAGTGGGTCAGCTCTTGAATGTTCAATCAATGTAGGTTTTGCCGAGGCAAAAAAAGACCTCCAGTTTGAACACATAATAAGAGAAGCTGAATCAAACATAGAAGATACCTGTTTTTTAAGTGGAATGGAGGAACAATGAAAAAATCATCGATAGAGACTTCAGTTGGAATTTTTATGTTTATCGGTATTATCTGTGTCGGATACCTGACTGTTCATCTTGGAAACATAGATTTGTTCAGGTCTGACCATTACCAGTTGCGGGCCCGTTTCCAGTCTGTTTCCGGTCTTAAGGCAGGCTCTTCAGTCGAAATCGCAGGGGTGCAGATAGGCTATATAGCAGCCATATCACTGGATCATGAGAAAAAACTGGCGAACGTAATCCTGAATATCAAAAATGATGTTCAGCTGGAGGAGGATGCAATCGCTTCAGTTAAAACATCCGGACTTATCGGTGATAAATATATTATGATTTCGCCCGGTGGTTCCGATGAAATATTAAGGCATGGAGATATGATACTTGAAACAGAATCGGCTGTTGATCTGGAAGACCTGATCAGCAAATATCTGTTTGGCGATGCAAAATAAAATAAACGAAACCATCGGAGACCAATATGAAAAAATTTAAACCTATCCTCTGCATTTTTATCCTTATAACCTGCATATTCACTGCAAACGCATCTGAACCATTTGATATCATAAAGGATAAAATTGACCGGGTCTTCAGAATACTGAATGACCCTGTCTATTCCGATCAGGCAAAAAAAACCGAACAGCATGATATACTCTATGGCATAATTGAGGAGGCATTTGATTTCAACGGGATGGCCAGGCTTACACTTGCAAGAAACTGGCAGGCCTTTACTCCGTCACAGCAGGAAGAGTTCTCCGGATTGTTCGGGCAGTTTTTAGGCAATACCTACCTTGATAAGATACAGTCAGGTTTTTCAGACGAGCAGGTTGAGTATACAGGGGAAGAGCTTTTGTCCGTTACAAAGGCTGTTGTGATGACCAACCTTATAAGAAAGGGCGTAAAGACCCCTATACATTACAGCCTGCAAAAAAAAGGGGATAGCTGGCGCATATATGATGTAAAAATTGAGGGGGTCAGCCTGTTAAAAAACTACAGGACTCAGTTCAGCAACATACTGATCAGGGAAAAGCCTGAAGGTCTTATAGCCATGCTAAAGAATAAACTTAAATAGGCCGTTAGGGTATCACTATCAACCATGATTTATGCTATTAAAAGGATAATAATCCAGGCCATTGGTATATTACTTATTACAGGCTTAATCTGCATTAATGCGAGTGAGACATATAAATGGGTCGATAAGGATGGGGTGGTGCATTTTTCAGACCGGACACCTGATGACCCTGACTCCAGCCGTGATATTATCCTTGCAAAAAATAATGAAGAACCTGGTGGTAGTGCTGTAAAGATATCAGCAGAAAGGCCTGATGCAGATGAAAAGAACCCCATTAGAAACACTATCAAGAGTACATTTACCATAAAGGGCAGCAAGAACACAGGGACAGGATTTTTCATATCCCCGGATGGATATGCCATTACATGCAAACATGTCATCGAGGCAAACGGGATACATACTGCTATACTTAACAACCAGGAAGAGTTTCCTATAGGCGTAATCTCAAAGAGTAACAGATATGATCTGGCCCTGATCCTGGTAACAACACATCAAAAGGTGCCCTATTTAAAATTCAGAGACCCGTTTACAATGGAAGCCGGTGACAGGGTTTACGCGGTCGGAAGTTCCGTCGGCCTTCAGTCAACAATAACAGACGGCCTTTTTACAGGCGTTAGAAGGCAGATGCCTTCAGAGATAATGGCTGTTCAATTTTCCGCCCCTGTTAACCCCGGAAACAGCGGAGGCCCACTTATAGATAAAGATGGTAGAGTTCTAGGGGCTGTGAGCTGGAAACTGCTTTCAAATGACGGGGTTCCCGTATCAGGTATTGGTTTTGCGGTGCCATCAGAGTATATCCTAAATGAATACAGGGGGTATACAAAAGATTAAAATGCCACACACAAAATCTGTTGAAGAAATATTGAATGAACTGAATGCGAACCCGGAAAAAGGTCTTACCGGTGATGAGGCAAAGGCCAGGCTCAGCAAATACGGTTATAACAGGCTTACAGCCCAAAAGAAAAAGGGGATACTCCAGCTCTTTTTGGCCCAGCTGAATGACTGGCTTATATATATACTTTTTGCCGCGGTAATAATCACCCTTATCCTTGGTGAATATGTAGATTCAATAATTATCATGGCAGTTATCATCCTTAATGCAGCGCTGGGTGTATTTCAGGAGATAAAGGCAGGCAATGCCATAGAGGCATTAAAGAGAATGTCCTCACCAAGATCCCTTGTAAAAAGGGATAATAAGATCATGGAGATAGATTCGGAACTGGTTGTGCCCGGTGATATCCTTATCCTTGATGCAGGGAGGTTTGTCTCTGCGGATATCCGCCTCGTTAATACTGCTGCCATACACATAGAAGAGTCTGTTCTGACAGGCGAGTCAATGGCATCTGAAAAAGAGGCACGCATGGTTCTTGCCCCTAAAACCCCTGTTGGTGATCGTGAGAACATGGCCTACATGTCATCGATAGTCACATCCGGACGTGGTGAAGGTGTTGTTACAGCTACAGGGATGAATACGGAGGTCGGTAAAATCGCCGGTCTTATTGAAGGTGAAGAGGAAAACAAGACACCACTTGAGATAAGGCTGAGCCGACTTGGAAAGACCCTTGGAAAGTCCGCAATAGGTATATGCCTTTTTATCTTTGCAGTTTCCCTTTTTCAGGGCCGTGATCTTGTTGAGATGTTCCTTGTATCCGTCTCACTTGCAGTAGCTGCAATCCCTGAAGGGCTAGCGGCTATTGTAGCTGTAGTGCTCTCCATAGGCGTTACGGGCATGTCAAAAAGAAACGCCATCATCAGGCGCCTGCCTGCTGTTGAGACATTAGGCTCGGTAAATATTATCTGTTCGGATAAAACAGGCACACTCACACAGAACAGGATGACCGTGGTAAAATATTTCACACTTGATAGTGATGCGGTCACTGTTGATGAAGATATGCAACCAGCCGGCAGTGATGCAAAAAGGCTGGCAGAGGTCATGATCCTTTGCAGTGATGCAACGTATGAAGATGGCAAAGGCACAGGCGACCCGACCGAGACTGCGCTACTGCAATTTGGGGATAAACTCGGCATTGACAGAAAATATTTGAACTCATCAAATCCACGTATATCAGAGTATGCATTTGATTCTGACCGAAAGCTCATGTCAACCCTTACTAAAAATGAGGGGAGGCTTGTGGTTAACACAAAGGGGGCGATAGATAACCTTTTAGACCTCTGCACCAGTGTGATTGTTGACGGAAGATCGGTACCGATGACAGAAGGGCATAAAAACAGGTTCAGGCAGACAATGGAGAGTATGTCCAATGAGGCATTGCGCACCCTTGGCGCCGCTTACAGAGAGGTAGACTCAGTGATTCCGCCCTTGGATATGGAAAGGGAGCTTGTCCTTACAGGGATTATCGGCATGATCGATCCACCCAGAAACGAGGTCAGGGATTCTGTAAAACAGGCGGCTGAAGCGGGCATCACAACCGTAATGATTACTGGTGATCACAAAAACACGGCATTTGCCATAGCAGAATCCCTTGGCATTGCGAATCACCATGATCAGGTAATAACAGGCAGTGAGATCGATGATGCGGGTGACATAAAGTTAAAGGAAAAGATACTGGACTATCGTGTCTTTGCAAGGGTTTCCCCTGAACACAAGGTAAAGATAGTACATGCACTCAAGGCAAAAGGGAAGATCGTCTCCATGACAGGAGATGGCGTGAATGATGCCCCATCTCTCAAGGCCGCTGATATCGGTGTGGCTATGGGCATCACAGGCACAGATGTAGCCAAAAATGCCTCAGACATGATCCTTACTGATGACAATTTTGCGACCATAGTAAAGGCAGTTGAACAGGGCCGCAATATCTATAACAACATAAAAAAATCAATAATATTTCTTCTCTCCAGCAACCTCGGTGAAGTTACAGCCATGTTTGTGGCCGTAACAGCAGGGTGGGAGGCGCCACTTCTTGCCACCCAGATACT
The DNA here is from genome assembly GCA_012513605.1 of Desulfatiglans sp. Classification (NCBI taxonomy): domain Bacteria; kingdom Pseudomonadati; phylum Thermodesulfobacteriota; class Desulfobacteria; order Desulfatiglandales; family Desulfatiglandaceae; genus Desulfatiglans; species Desulfatiglans sp. The sequence continues at coordinate 64,123 of JAAZBV010000115.1, forward strand.
CTGGATTAATCTTCTTACTGACTCGCTTCCCGCCGTTGCCCTTGGTATGGACCCCTCTGATCCTGATGTAATGAAGGAAAAGCCAAGAAGCCCTGATGAGGGTTTCTTTTCAGGCAGGGCCGGCTTTAACGTGATATCAGGAGGGCTTGCCATAGGAATTATCACTGTTATCACATTCTGGTATGGATACTATATTCACGGGTACAGCCCCTTTGATCACTCTGCACCATCCTATGTGCTGGAATATGCAAGGACAGTGGCATTTCTATCCATTATTTTCAGCCAGTTGTTTTTCTCATTGTCTTTCTGGCATAACCGGAAAACCATCTTCACAACAGGCATCCTGTCCAACAGGTATCTAATCGGGGCAATAGCAATCGCCATCATGCTTCAGGTAGCCATCCTGACTGTTCCGCCCCTTAAATCTGCCTTTAAACTTACTACACCGGATATGTTTGCATGGATGGTAATAATCGTGGCGGGTCTTATACCACTAATATTCAGGGAAATATCAAAACTATTTTTTTGGAAAAAATAAAACAGGTACTGCCCACATAAAAGGCAGTACCATCATAAGAAACTATCTTTCAGTGGCTTATTTGCCTTTACCTATATTTTCAACTTCACAGAGACGCCCTTTTTGTGGAGATATTCTTTAAGCTCTTTTATCCCTATTATCCCGAAGTGGAATACAGAGGCCGCAAGAAGTATTGTTGCACCTGCCTCTGTGGCCTCGTAAAAATGCTTTAACTCCCCTGCCCCGCCTGATGCAACAACCTCTGCTGATACCGCACCTTTTATAAGCCTGATCACCGGAAGATCATAACCGGTCCTCACACCATCGCCTGCCTTGCTTGTAGGCAGAATTACCGGTACGCCATAACCGTCAACACGTTTTGCCCATTCAACCGCATCAGCGCCGGTCGCTGTACGCCCCCCATCAATATATACCTCGTATCCTGACGGCATTACAGGATTCTTATCAACATCAATGGCCACGGTTATCTTTTCAGGCCCGAATGACCTTATCATCTCGCTGATAACTTCAGGCCTTCTGAAGGCGGCGCTGCTGACAGATACCTTACTTGCCCCTGCCTCAAGCACTAGACCGGCTGATTTCACATCTGATATGCCCCCACCCACGGTAAATGGCACTGTTGTGACCTTTGCGACACGTTTTACAACCTCAAGCATGGTCATCCTTCCCTCAACAGTGGCGGTGATATCAAGCATCCCCAGCTCATCAGCGCCGGATGCACAATAGGCGCGTGCGCATTCAACAGGGTCACCGGCATCCTTTATATCAACAAAATGAACTCCCTTTACAACGCGCCCGTTCTGCATATCCAGACAGGGCATGATTTTCACACTCTTTCCCATAAACCTTCTCCTTTCGTCTTATACCCGGCATACACTAAAATATATATGATGTAAAGCCTCTTGCCTTCAACCGCTGCTTTTGGTATTAACAAAACCCAGATCAATATTAAACACCTTTACTTATAAATTATTAATTTTTTGTAACAGGAAAATATGATATTACTATTTTTATTCTTGTTAATGGCATTATTTGTTTCATTCCTTTGTTCAATAATGGAGGCAGTCCTGCTTTCTACACCTCAGTCATTCCTGATTTCCCAAAAAGAGCAGGGAAAATCATGGGCTGTAAGGTTATCAGGGTTAAAGGAAAACATTGATAGACCATTGTCTGCCATCCTCTCTTTGAATACTATCGCCCACACAATAGGGGCAGCAGGTGTGGGCGCACAGTCGATAAAGGTCTTCGGTGAAGCCTATTTCGGGATTATCTCTGCAACAATGACCATAATGATTCTCATTTTTACGGAGATCATCCCCAAGTCTATTGGCGCACGATTCTGGCGCGAGCTTGCTATGGTTTCGTCACAGATGATCAGTTTCATGATCATAATTACCTATCCGCTTGTATATATGTCTCTATTTATCACAAAGGTATTTTCAAAAAGCAGCCCCGAGAGAACAACCAGCAGGGAAGAGATCTCCGCCCTTTCAGGCATAGGGGTTGAAGAGGGTATTGTCCATGAGAGGGAACATAAAATAATACAGAATATACTCAAGCTCAAGAATGTGAAGGTAACCAATATCATGACCCCAAGGGTGGTGCTTGTGACTGCTGATGAAAATTTATCTCTGGAAGAATTTCTGATGCAAAAAGATTACCTGAAATTTTCCAGGATACCTGTATATTCAGGGCATATTGAAAACATTTCCGGTTATGTATTCAGGGAGCAGGTGTTTGAAAAACTTGCTGAAGGCAGCCATGACTTAAGGCTTAAGGATATCAAACGTGAGATAGTAATCATACCTGATACCAAAAACCTGTTCGGGGTATGGGAGACGCTTTTACAGAAAAAAGAGCAGTTGTCATTAATCGTTGATGAGTATGGAGGGATTGAAGGCATTGTAACAATGGAGGATATTATTGAAACACTCCTGGGCCTCGAGATAATAGATGAAAAGGATGTGTTCAGTGATATGCAGAAATTTGCCCGCGACAGATGGAAGGCAAGACAGACTAAATATAAACTACTGGAAAAATAGCCTTAAAAAATATCTGAGAAGGCCATACCTCCTGATATTATCGTTTTGAATGCCGCTTTATGGTTAAAAAAACTCTGCATGACCTGTTTTGTTGCCGAATAGATCGTTGAAATAAACCATTTTCATATATGATATCTGCTATCCAGGCATGTATTTATCTATAACACATTTAATTTTTGCTCTATTCAAGCATTTTTTATTATTTATATGACCTTATTGGTTATTTTTTACATTTTTTTAACAATTTAATTACATTTTTTTACCTTTTTGTTATTGACACAACCAGCAAATTTCTTTAACATCACAGATGCCAAAGCTTAGACGAAAGTCTAAGACCCTACAAGGCCGGACTTGCCTCAATGAATTCCTCCCAGAATTCCTCCGGGCAGTCCGGCCTTTCCTAAAAAACAGACTTTCAACAAATTTGAATCAAGATATGGCAAACCAATAGCCAAATTAATTATTATCAAAATATTTCATGCATATTTTGATCATTTTAAAAAAAGCCTTGATTTTAATTTTTATTCGATTTAGATTAATTCAACGCTTGAAATAATATGTAGGGTCTTTGGCATATATTTATAAGCTATGATTTACAGATTTACGGTTTTAAGTTTTACGGATTTTCTCTCCAGGACGTAGTTGAGATTTTTCTGTGACTACCAGTTTTCAGCAAATCATTGCTTTCCAATTGTAACAACAGGCGATCAGTATTTTCTTTAGGATTTTACTGGCGTAATGGGAGAGGTGGGCCAAGTTTTTGGCAAACTAGCGGGTTCTTTTTTACAAAAGATAGGCCTTTCAGGTGAAGGCATTATTTTCAGGGGACTTTTGAAAATAGAATTTTCACCTTTTTTACTATTAATTTTTTTGGAGGATTTAAATGAGCAGTAGAATTGGTTTACGTTGTAAAAACTGGCAATTTAGTTGCTTCATGCTGTTGGCATTGTTTATCTTCAGCACTGCAACTCCAATCTTTGCAGCAGAAGACGAGGAGTTTATGCTGGAAGAGATTACTGTAACAGCAGAAAAAAGAGAGGCGGAATTACAGAAGGTGCCTATTGACATCACTGTACTCAGGCCTGAAGAGATGGACCGTTCGGGCGTGTATTCCATATATGACCTTAAGAAGGTGATTCCTGATCTTGATACCGCCACACAGACAGGTAACCAGGTAATGGTTAGTATCCGTGGCGTTGGCGGCGCAGCAGATACATTATGGAACCCTATTCATGAAACAACAACCGCTATTCACATTGATGGTATTCAGCTTACCAGAGCAAATGGTTTTGACAATATGTTCTATGATCTCCAGAGGGTTGAAGTGCTTAAAGGACCCCAGGGCACCCTTTATGGCCGTGGATCAACCGCAGGAAGCATGAATATGCTGACCCAGAAGCCTATTATTGGCGAATTTGGTGGTAATTTCACCTTTGAAGAGGGTAATTATGACCTCCGCAGATCAGAGGCTGCCATAAACATTCCTGTCATGGATAAATTGGCTTTTCGTCTTTCAGGGCGCTGGATAAGAAAAGGCGGCTACAGTGATGCTGGCGACGGTTCAAGTGAAGCCAGAAGCGGACGCTTATCAATGACATGGGAACCTACTGATAAAGATACAATCACCATGACATTTGACATGGGAAAATCTGACTCAAATGGTTACGGTAACAGCGGTTCTTACTTTGCAACTTACGGTGGAGTCAGGATAGTGCCTGTTTCTCCCTGGACAACAGACTATACAACTGTTTTGGAACTTCCATATAAAACCAGGTGGTACAAGAATGATGCCTTGAGGAATGGCGGGGTTTTTAACGATTCATACGGTTACATGGCACAGTGGGAAAGAGAACTCCCCTTTGCATATGGAGTAGCGCTTTATGGGCATCGTGACATGGAGGAGGAGCTGGCATACATGTATGGCTATGCAATGCTTTCTCCATTTGCGCCTGACTTGACACAGCCAACCCCCGGCTTAATTACAGATGTTGGCTTATATACTCGCGAACCTTATCTTTATTCACATTCAATCTCAAAGGGAAAGACTGATTCTCTGGAAGTGCGCCTGCTTTCAAAGGAGACCATAACCAAGGGAGACAAATATGAGTGGGTTGTGGGCGCTATGGCTCAGGATGATGAAACAGATGAAGTTAATGATCTGGGAGCCAATTACTGGGTTAACATCAAGACTAAATCATACGGCCTTTATGCCCAGGCAGCATATGAGCTCTATGACAAATTGAACCTCTCAGTTGGCTATCGCCGTGCTATGGATGAAAAGGAGTATAATGGAGATTATATAGTCACTCCTGAGGTTGATGTCCCTTATCGAAAAGTAGATTGGGATGAAAACGTATATAAAATAAACCTGAACTGGTTTGTAACTGATAATTCAATGACCTATGTACAGTACTCAAAGGGTTACAAGACCGGGAATTTTAATTACGGCGGCAAGGTGAGCCCGCCAGAGTTCATGGATTCATATGAGGTAGGTTTTAAATCCCGGTTCCTTGACAACAAGTTACAGGTCAATGGCACTGCATACTATTATGATTATAAAAACTACACCAAATGGACAACCGCTGTCTACTGTGCCTATCCGGCTGACGGACCTGCGCCGATGGTACCAAATATAGACGATCCGGAGGGGCCGATGATTCCAGCAAGAAGCACGAATGGTATCTGCTATGATATTGACTCCGATGAAACAAATGAAACTTATCAAGGTATCTACCCTGACAACAATGTTAGCAGATGGGATTATGTTGACCAGCGAGATGCAGCCTCTATTGCTGTATCACCCGGCGGGGCAGAGCAGATGGGCGCTAATTTAAACATAATGTATCTCTTAACAGCAAAAGATACATTCTCATTTAATGGTTCATACTCAAAAAATGAGTATAAGGATTATAATATTAGCAATGCTATATTGGCAACGTACCCTGGCGCTGATAACGCAAGGTTAGATCCAGAGCTGTATAACGATCTTGATGGCGAGAGGTTCGGCAGCGCCCCCTATCGTTTTAATGTAGGCTACTCCCACACTGAATTTATCGGTATGGATATGCTTACCTTTAATACGACTGCCTATTATAATGGCAAGGCACTGGATCAGATAATGCTTAAATTTAGGGACAACCAGTATACTATGCCAACTACATCTGACTATTGGACAATGGATGCTTCAGTTACATACAGCTCAAGCCGCTGGGTGCCTGAAGGCACGAGATGGAATGCAAGGTTCTGGTGCAATAATGTATTTGGAAGTGAACATTTGGCAAGTCTTTACTGGACAGATATGGCTCAATATTTTGCCCAGTATGGGGGACAGCCTAACACGGGTTATGCATCGGGTACTTATATTTCACCCAGGACCTATGGTGTTACACTTTCATTTGATTTCTAACATAGGGAGTCTTAGAAGGGCTAATTAGGGCTTCCTGCTCTAAAAGATTTTAGTAACTTCTTAGATCCTGAAGTATCAAGGCGGTTAAAAGGTTATACCTTTTAACCGCCTTTTCTTTTTGCATAAAAAACTGTCCTTCACAGGGAAAAATTTACCTACTCTTTTATCCTGTTGGTAATTTTTTACCTTTAAACAATGGCTCCCATTTTCCACTATCACTGTATCACATTGATTATACTGCATTTTTCCATCACATCTCTTTTGGCACAGCCATTGCTTTATAGCAGTGCATGAATAAAATATTGCTGTATACAAGGATGCATGATGAACAACTTTTTTGAGATAAATAAACTTCCCGGCCCTGGATCATTTGGTAATATGGATGGCATGAAAACCGGTGGTGCAGGCAAGAACGATCTATTCGCATCCATGCTGGAGAACATAGGCAAAAATGCAGGCGGGAAGAATCTCTTTTCAGCGCTATACTCAGACAACAGCGGAGAGACTATCAACAAAAGTGGTTTAATATCAGGCAAACCGGTCATAAAATCTGCAACTGAGAATCTTAAAAATAAAAATTTAAATCCTGATGAAATGATCCTCCCTGCGGCCCTGCAGAACCAGTTGATAGCCTATCTTGAAAAACAGGGGTTTTCATTCAGAGACATAAACCAGGCTATCTCCGCATCAAAAAATCAAAATGGCCTGATAGAGCTTGGCAGGCTGTTCAAGGGGCTTACAGCCATTACAAATGAAAATACAGGGGTTATAAACTTAGTATCCTTTAAGCAGGGTTTTTCAGCTTTCCTGAATGAACAGGGCATTGATATTAAAAATTTCGAAGGCTTTCTTTCCGGGATTAAAAATGAACATGCAAGCAACGGTCAAAAAGAGTCATCCTTTATAGAGCCATCTTCTGTTCCAGCCACAGGTGAAGTCCTATTCAAACTGGGTCTTGGCGCAGATGATGTAAAAAAGGTGCTTGAAAAGAGTACGAATGGCAAGGGTGAAATTGAGACAGGTAAACTCACCCTGGAGCTTAACAGGTTACTGACAAACCCTGTTACTGAATCAGGCATTATATCTCTCCTTTCAGAAAACAGCATCTCTGTGACAAAACGCATGTTCAGTAAACCTGATGAAAAAACCGCATTGGATAATTTATCAGCCTATTCAAAAGAAAACAGGTTAAATGTAATACAGAGGGAGCTGAAACAAAATATAGATGAACTCCTCAAAGAAAAAGGCATTTCCGAAGATAAAATCAGCTCAGTAATGACAAGGCTGGATTCGGCAATCATGCGATTCAGCATTGATCAGCAGGCAAATAATATAACTGCAAACGCTAACAAGAACATATCAGGCACAAAAGAAAACAATGCAAAACAGGATATCTTTGCCACACTCAAAGAAGCAGGCATTTCTGAAGAAAAGATTGATTCTGTTGTTCAAAAGCTCAATTCCGCTATTACAGGATTAGCAGTCAATCAACAGCAGGTAAAGGACTCAATAACTGGGGCACGAAACACCATCAGTACAATGGCTGAAGATAAAAAGGTCATATCAGGCATGTTTGGGGAAAATTCCGGCCAAAATATCACCTCCTTCTTAAAGAGCAGGGGAGTCACGGACAGGGATGTAAAAAACATACTTGAATCATTAAGAGCGGGTTCTAAAAACACAGACCTTAATCAGAATGATAATCTCAGGTCTGCCCTTTTAAATGACAGGATACCAGGCGCATCAAAGAATAATTCCTTCACTTCTTCAGACACCCAGGGAAACCTGAAACTTAACTTTACAGAACTGCTCAAGACAGCCGAAAAAGGATCGGGCACAGAATTTAACAGAAAATCATTTGAAGGCGGCACACACTCAGAGACAACCTTTAAAGCTACCCTTTCAGCAAAGGATAAGGGCAGTTTTACTATAAAGGAATCTAATGATCAGGCCTCTATCAACATGCTCAATGCAAACAGCATCAGGAATATTGCTAAGACAGGCCAGGCAGATACAGGAACCTATATACCCCAGCCGCTCCCAAAGATAGTTGAAAAAATGATATTCATGTTCAGGGCAGGGGAATACCAGAGCAGACTTCAGATAACACCACCTGAACTTGGCAGGCTGGATATTGATCTCACAATAAAAAACGGCCATGTGCAGGCAAACCTGAGCGCAGAAAGTACCGCTGTAAAGGAGATCATAGAGGCTAACCTTAACCAGCTCAAGCAGCAGTTAAACAACCAGGGGTTAACTATAGATAAGTTCAATGTAATGGTCAGCCCTGATAATGGAGAGAGAAAAGATAACAGCACATGGGCACATGAAAAAGAGAATAAAGGTTCTGGCCGGGGTCATGATTTCAAACAGGATAGCATAGCAGAGATACCTGCGGCTGCCTCTTTAACAAAAAGTTTTACAGGCAACAACCAGATTGATGTTCATGTATAGAATAAAGGAATGGTGATAATATGTTAACAGGAATCAGCGCATTACCAACTTACGAGACAAAAACCACAACAGCAAAGGCAGAGGACAAGCTTGGGCGAGATTCCTTCCTCAAGATGTTTATCGCCCAGATGAATAATCAGGACCCTCTTAACCCTATGGATATATCACAAATGAGTTCGCAGCTTGCACAGTACAGCTCCCTTGAGCAGTTGCTGAATATAAACAGTAATCTCGAATCTATTGAGGGTATCCAGAACAGCAGCAACAGGTACCAGTCAATTGACCTGATAGGGAAAGAGGTACAGGCAGACAGCAGCACACTTGTCCTGGATAATGGGAAGGCGGCAAATGGCATGTTTTATCTTGGTGAGGCAGCGAACTGCACAGTGCAAATATTTGATGAAAACGGCGCCTCTATCAGGAAAATTGATCTTGGGGTGCTTGAACCCGGTAACAACGAATTCGAATGGGATGGATTTGACAACAATAAAAAACTCTATAAATCCGGCCAGTTCATCTATGAGGTAACAGCCATTAACAACAATAATAATTTAGTATCTGTTGATAAAACCATTAAGGGGGTAGTCACAGGGATAAACTTAAATGATAAAGAACCGGTAATATATGTAAATTCAACACCTATATCCATGTCTCAAATAATGAATGTAAACATGGTCAAGGATACGCAAATATAAATCAATATCCCGGAACAGTTCCGGAGAAATTATTAATTAAGATAATTACAGGAGGCAATTATGGCTTTATCAAGTGCACTTTTTTCAGGTATCAGCGGTCTGACAAATTTAGGCAATGCAATGCAGATCATTGGTGACAACATCTCGAATCTAAACACCATTGGTTTTAAAAGCAGCAGTTTTACGTTTCAGGACCTTTTAAGCCAGAGCATGTTCACAAGGTCAGGGACATCCCAGGTAGGCAGGGGCACAGCAATAGCTGATGTCTATGCATCATTTGAGCAGGGCTCTTTTGAGACTACCGGCAACACAACAGACCTTGCAATAGGCGGCGATGGCTTTTTTGTAATAAGGGAATCAGGTTCAGACAGCTTATTCTATACAAGGGCTGGTAATTTCCGCTTTAACAATGACGGTCAGATGATAAACCCTGAAGGCTATGTGGTGCAGGGATGGGCTGTTGATGATAATGGAAATATCATGGGATCAGCAGTGGATATAGCGATGACATCATTTACATCACAGCCCCAGCCAACCGACAGTGTCTCCATTATTACAAACCTTGACAAGGACCAGGTGAGTAACAACGAGGACCCCTTTTTATCAGACGCATGGGATGGTAGTGTAATCGATTCGCCGCCTATTGCGGCTTCCTCTTATGGGTATCAGACAACTGTAAAAGCATATGACTCACTTGGCAGTACCCACGATATAACTATCTATTATGACAAGGTAGATGGATCAACCCCTCCTCAATGGGAATATCTTGTAACATGCCCTCCAGGTGAAGACCTGAGAGAAAATATGCCAGGGTCAGTGTCAGCCGGCCTTCTTGCACGTGGCACTATTACATTTAATGAAGGGAGTGGTACTATTACAGATGTTACCATGTCAAGGCTTACAGATCCAGGTACAGGTCCTGTGTGGACAAATTTAACAACAGCAGACTGCAACGCCGACGGGTACTATGAATTCGGGGCAGACTTTCTTGGCGGCACAGTAACATCACAGGATATAGCCCTTGATATAGGGGTCAGATGGAATGGCGCCTCATTTGTACCGGATTCACTTTCCACCACACAGTATGCAAGCGCATCCACCACCATTTATCAGTCTGCAACCGGTTACGGCGCCGGCGACCTGCAGGGTGTTGATGTGGATGTTGATGGCCTGATCACAGGTGTATACTCAAACGGCCAGGTGCTTCCTCTGTACAAGATAGCCCTTGCAAAGTTCCAGAGTGTACAGGGTCTGCACAAGATGGGCGGTAACCTTTACAGGGAGACAAGGGAAAGCGGTTCAGCAACAACGAGCCTGCCCGGTTCAAACGGGTTAGGCAGTATTGCGCCAAACTCTTTGGAGCAGTCAAATGTTGATATGGCGGCCGAGTTTGTTAAGATGATCACAACACAGAGGAATTTCCAGGCAAACTCAAAGATCATCACAACAACCGACACCATGCTTTCAGAGCTTATCAACCTGAAGAGGTAATATTTTCGGGTTATATAAGGGCGCATAAATAATGCCTGCCCGGTGACAGGGGCGACTTCACCAAAAGGCATTATAAAAAATGTGAAAGTAGAGATTGGAGTATTTCCTCCAGGGCATAATAAGTTGCCTCCACAACCAAGGCCCTGGCGGAAATAATTATGCCTCCAGGCGGGTAATGCTCTTCTGCCCTGTGAAACAGACCCTGTTTCATACGGCAGGAGTCATTCACCCAATCTCAGTAACTCCTTTAGTAAAAGGATATCAGCTTTTTGACAGACCATTATCACAACAATTAAAGTCATTATTTTGACAGAATAAAGGGGCCAATAACCTCTAAATCAATGTCATTATTTTGACATCTATCTTTAAATGTTTTAAATCCCTTTAGCAAAAATAGAGGCAACAGATTTAAAGCCATTTACTCCTTCCTTGTAATCACAGATTATTCCTTAGTTAATACAGCATGTTAACACCACACATCTTATGTCCTTAAAATATACCCCCCCTAAAAACTGATGTGGCACAGAGGTTGCTTTACAGTACGGTGAGAATATTTCTTTCGCTAATCTGGAGATCTGAATATGGATATAGCAACCATAATAGGAATTATTACTGCATTCACTCTTGTGATATGGTCAATAATGATGGGGAGTTCGCTCTTTCTGTTTATTGATTTACCCTCAGTGATGATAGTTTTCGGAGGCACCTTCGGGTGTTCAATGATAAATTATCCGCTCCCTGATATCCTCAAGGTAATGAAGGTGGTTAAAAATGCCTTTTTTGTTAAACCGGCCACATCCAAGGATTTAATCAGCAAGTTTGTAAGCCTGGCAGGAACAGCGAGAAGAGAGGGGATCCTGGCCCTTGAGACCGCCCTGAATGATATCACAGATGACTTTATGAAAAAAGGTCTTCAGCTTTCTGTTGACGGGCTGGAGCCTACATCCATTAAAGATATCCTTGACACGGAAATCGAAAACATCAAAGACAGGCACAAACTTGGCGCCGAGATATTCAGTACAATGGGGACATTCGGGCCTGCCATGGGTATGCTGGGTACACTTATAGGGCTTGTACAGATGCTCCAGTCAATGGATGACCCAAGCAGCATCGGACCCGCGATGGCAGTTGCCCTTTTGACCACATTTTATGGCTCACTACTGGCTAATATCTGCTGTCTCCCCATCGCCGGCAAACTGAGAGGAAAGAGTGCAGAAGAGGTAGCGATTAAGGGAATCATGCTGGAGGGGATCATGTCCATAGCAAAGGGCGATAACCCTAGACTACTGGAGCAAAAGCTGAATGCATTTCTCTCACCTGAAAAGCGTGAAACGAGCTTTAAATAATAAGAAATCCACATGGAGATAAAATAATGGCAGAAAAAGAAAGAGATGAAAGGGAAGATGAGGCAGTAAAGAGCGAAGAGGCGCCAAAACGAAAAAAGGTCCCTATAAATATGATTATCATTATCATACTGGTTTTATGCCTTGTCGGCGGTGGTGTATTTGTCTGGAAGAGCGGGCTCTTCTCAAAAGGCACTGATGGCTCTGCTATAGATACAGAAAAACAAAATAAGGAGCTCATCGGGCCTATACTTACACTGGACACCTTTATTGTTAATCTTATCGGTGACCGCGGTAAAAACTATCTCAAGGCAAAGGTGGAGCTGGAACTTGATTCTGAGAAAACAATAGTGGAGATAAATAAACGGCTTCCCCAGATAAGAGATTCAATACTGACGTTATTAAGCTCAAAGTCAAGCGAGGATATAAACACCCTTGATGGCAAGTTCCAGTTAAGGGCTGAGATAATGACCACGATAAACCAATACCTTAGAACAGGGAAGATCAGGAATGTCTTCCTGACAGATTTTATTATCCAGTAATGGGAATTATGTGCTTTACAGGAGTATAGGTTAGGATATGAATAAGCTACTATCACAGGATGAGGTTGATTCCCTCTTAAAAGGGCTTGATGCAGGAGATATTGACAGCATCAATGACTTTTCTTCCGATAACAGTGATGATGTCAATGTAGACTCATTTGACTGGGCAATAGCAGGCCTTAATGTAAGGGGCAATATGCCTCTTCTTGAGGTTGTGAACAGCAAGTTCAGTCAGAAACTGAGGGGAACACTCTCCAATTCATTAAGAAAAATGCTGGATATCACGCCTGACCCTCTTGAAACAATAAAATACAGCGACTTTCAGAAGTCACTTCCTGTGCCAACCAGCATGCACCTCTTCAAAATGGAGCCCTTAAGGGGCATCGGCATAATCGTTGTTGAAAGCAGGCTTGTATTCAGCCTTGTGGAGGCATACTTCGGAGGAAAAGGCATCGGCGCAACAAAGATTGAAGGCAGGGAATTCACAGTAATAGAAAACAGGATCATCGAGAAGGTTGTGCATATGGCGCTCAATAACCTCGCAGAGGCGTGGGAGGATGTGCACCCTCTGAAGACAGAATTTTTAAGATCAGAGAGTAACCCCCTTGTAGTAAATGTTATTCCAGGTGAGGAGCTCATGATTTCAACAAAGTATGAGGTAGAACTCACAAAGGTTCTGGGCAACATAATCATCTGTTTTCCTTACGCATCGTATCAGCCAATAAGGCACAAGCTTGCGGGTGATTACAGAGACGAGGCAGAGACAACCCAGCTAGACAGGACATGGATAGAGGGTATCGAATACCAGCTCAGGGGAACTGAAGTAACCATGAACATTGATCTTGGTAAAACCCAGCTCTCTGTCGGTGATTTTTTGAACCTAAGAGAAGGGGATATCCTCATACTTGATAAACACTTTAAACAGCCATTGATAGGTAAAGTTGAGGATATAAAGCTGTTTGAGGGTTTTGCAGGCAGATACAAAAACAATAAGGTCTTCAAGGTGGAAAGGCCTTATGTTGAACAGGTATAAAGCAATATTTACGAAGGAGAGACAATAATGCCAGGAGGAATGGATTTGACAGAACTTGAACCAGGATTGGGACAGAACGGGGCCGGAAGAAACATGGATTTTCTGCTGGATATCCCGCTGGAAATCTCGGTTGAACTGGGAAATGCAAAGATCAAGATCGGCGAACTGCTAAAGCTGAGCCAGGGATCCGTGGTAGAGCTTAACAGGCTTACAGATGAGCCCCTTGAGATATTTGTAAACAAAAAACTGATGGCACACGGCGAGGTTGTTGTGGTCAATGAAAAATTCGGCATCAGGCTGACCAATATAATAAGCCCCGGTGAGAGGGTAAAGAGCCTTACCTGATTATGTGGCCATGAAACACGGAGAAACATCTTGAACCCTGACATCAATATACTATCATACAAGCATGGAATCTCCATGCTTATTGTCTTTATCCTGCTGATATTGTTTATGCTCATACTGAAACGATTAAAAGGGGGCACACTCTCATTAAGAAAATACCCTGCAATGAAGATCATCAGCACACTCTCCCTGGCGCCGAAAAGATCTCTTGCTATTGTTGAAGTCCGTAATGAATGGCTCCTCCTTGGTGTAGGGGCTGAAAACATCTCCATCTTATCAAAGTACGATAAACCGGAAGAGACAGGTGAAAATACAAAGTCAAATGGTGAAGGAGCGTTTGCCTCATTTCTTTTAAGGGCAGGGATAACCGGAAAATCACCTGAAAAAAGCAGCAGAAAAGATGAAAAAAGATAAAAAAATAACAATATTAATCGCTGTCATAATGGGCACGGGGCTTCTGTTATTAGCATCTAATGCTATGGCTCAAGCCCCATCGCTTCCGAACCTGACAATAGGTCTTGGGCAGGCAGATAACCCAGAACAGGTCTCAACATTATTGCAGGTACTCCTCCTGCTTACAGTCCTGACACTGGCCCCTGCTATTGTTGTTATGATGACATCATTTACAAGGCTTGCTATCGTACTTTCACTTGTAAGGCATGCATTAGGCACACAACAGATGCCCCCAAATCAGATCATCATTGGGCTTGCGCTATTACTGACATTTTTTATCATGACCCCTGTTTTTAATGAGATCAATGATGTAGCACTCAAGCCCTACCTTGCTGAAGAGATCTCCCAGAAAGATGCTATGGAAAAGGCGGTTAAACCAATAAGGGCCTTCATGTTAAAGCAGACAAGGAAAAAGGACCTTGCTCTGTTTATGGATATCGCAAAGCTTAAAAAACCTGCTAATTATGATGAGATACCAACCGTCGTTCTCATATCTTCTTTTGTGGTAAGCGAACTCAAGACCGCATTTCAAATAGGCTTTGTAATATATATCCCGTTCCTTGTCATAGACATGGTTGTAGCCAGTGTGCTCTTATCAATGGGCATGATGATGCTGCCACCCTTCATGGTATCTCTCCCCTTCAAGCTCATGCTCTTTGTCCTTATTGATGGCTGGAACATCCTTGTAGGGTCAATGGTTAAAAGTTTTTTATGAGGAAAATATAAATGACTCCTGAATATGTAATAAATCTAGGCGCAGAGGCAATAAAGCTTGCACTGCTTTTATCGCTTCCTCTTTTGGGCGTAGGCCTTATTGTCGGATTACTGGTTGCCATTTTACAGGCAACAACCCAGGTGCAGGAGATGACCCTATCATTTGTCCCCAAGATCGTCGCCGTACTGCTAACACTGCTCGCAGTTTCACCATGGATATTACAGAAGATCACAGGCTTTACAAGCAACCTGATACAGAGCATTCCATCTATTATCAGGTAATGGCTAAAAATGTTTTTACCCCTTGAAACATTTGAGCAGCTTGAGGGATTCTTCTGGATACTCGTCCGGGTTGGAACCCTCTTTTTCCTGCTGCCGCTCTTCGGGGCAAGAAATATCCCGTCACTTTGGAAGGCAGGGCTTTCATTTGTCATTGCCATTGTCCTGACCCCGGTTGTACCTGCGCCTCAGAACCTGCCTGTTACAGCCCCTGGTATAATCCTGGGGGTTACTTCAGAGATGCTCATGGGCCTTATACTTGCCACCACCATCAGGATATTCCTTGCGGCAACCGAAATGGCAGGTCAGTTTATGAGCTTCCAGATGGGCTTTTCAATGGCCAGCGCAATAGACCCACAGACAGGGGCGCAGAGCAATGTACTTACACAGTTTATCTATATATTCACATTGCTGATATTCTTTTCCATGGATGGTCATCATATGTTTATAAGGGTAATGGCAAACTCCTTCTATTCTGTTCCTGTAAACAGCATCAGCTTTAAACCGGGCATAGCGAATGAACTCATCAAGGCAGGAACAAGCATGTTTATATTAGGCATAAAGATAGCTGCGCCGATCCTTGTTGCTCTTTTCTTATCAAACCTGTGCCTGGGCATTATCGCACGAACAGTACCTCAGGTTAATATACTCATGGTAGGTTTCCCGGTTAACCTCTCTATAGGTTTTGTCCTTTTCTGCTTAATACTAATGAATATCTACCCTCTTATTTTCAACATTAAAGAGAGTATGAGCAAGAGCCTGATAAGGCTCTTAGGCCTGATGTAGGAGCAATATGGCAGAACAGAGTTTTCAGGATAAAACCGAACAGGCAACACCTAAAAAACTGGATGACGCACGTAAAAAAGGCGAGGTAGCTAAAAGCCGCGAACTATCCTCAATAGCCATCCTCACCGCAGGCACCATATACCTTTTTTTTAATGCAAAAACCATAACAATGACCCTTGGAAACAACCTTAGAAAAAGCTTTACCATGATACCCGAGGTCATGGCAGCCGGTGACTTGTCACCTCAAATGGTTTCAGACATAATAGTTGACTTTCTCATCCTGCTTGCCCCGCTGCTCCTGATTCTTATGATTGTTGCCATACTGATAAACCTCTCTCAGATAGGCATACTTTTCAGTGTCGAAGCCTTGACGCCAAAGGCGTCAAAAATAGATCCGATAAAAGGATTTGGAAGGGTCTTTTCAAAGAGATCTCTTGTTGAGCTGGCTAAATCAATCCTCAAGATAGCAATAGTCGGTTGGGTGGCCTTTTCTGCATTCAAAAATGATCTACCCAGGATGATACCCCTTTTATACCAGGAAAATGCCCAGATATTTTACTTACTTGGAGAATTGTCCTTTGACATAATGGTAAAATGCTGCTGCGTTATCCTTGTGCTTGCCATCCTAGATTTCATGTACCAGAAGTGGGAATACTCACAGAATCTTAAGATGACAAAACAGGAGGTAAAGGACGAATTCAAGCAGTCTGAAGGAGACCCAATGGTTAAATCGCGCATAAGGTCTATCCAGAGGGAAATGGCAAGGAGGAGGATGATGGAGGAGGTTCCAAAGGCAGATGTTATCATCACAAACCCGACCCATCTCTCTATTGCGCTCAAGTACAAACCCCTTGAAGGAATGAAGGCACCTTTAATCGTTGCAAAGGGGGCAAACAATATTGCCTTTAAGATCAGGGAAATAGCGGCAGAGCACAATATACCGCTAATCGAGAACAAACCCTTGGCACAGAACTTGTATAAATTAGAGCTGGGAACTGAGATTCCTTCGCATTTTTACCAGGCAGTAGCAGAGATCCTGGCCTATGTATATGGATTAAAAAAAAGAGGTTATAAAGGATAAAAAATGGAAGCAGTAGAAAAAAACAGTCCATCTTTATTTGCACACATGGATATCTGGGTGGCAGTAGGCATCATGGGGGTGCTCATGATCATGATCATACCACTGCCGACCATGTTGCTGGATGTCTGTCTTGCCATTAATATTACCCTTTCGGTGCTTATTATACTTGTAACCATATATGCCGCAAAGCCACTTGACTTTTCAGTCTTTCCATCGCTTCTCCTGATTACAACACTTTTCAGGCTGGCCCTAAATATCTCTTCAACAAGGCTGATACTCCTTAACGGACACAGCGGCCCGGATGCAGCAGGTCATGTGATAAAAAGCTTCGGTTCCTTTGTTGTTGGTGGAAACCCTACCGTGGGTCTAGTGATATTTGTCATACTGGTTATCATCAATTTTGTGGTTATCACAAAAGGTTCAGGTAGAATCGCTGAGGTAGCTGCCCGTTTCACCCTTGATGCAATGCCAGGTAAGCAGATGGCCATTGATGCGGATCTCAATGCAGGTCTTATAGACGAGGGTGAGGCAAGACGCAGAAGGTCTGGCATATCAAGGGAGGCGGAATTCTACGGTGCAATGGACGGCGCAAGCAAGTTTGTGCGCGGCGACGCTATAGCAGGCATTATCATAACCCTTATCAACATAATAGGCGGCCTTATCATAGGCGTTCTCGAGATGAATCTTGACCTGGGAAAGGCAGTTCAGTTCTATACCCTTCTAACCATTGGTGACGGTCTTGTCTCCCAGATACCCGCCCTTATTATATCAACCGGCGCGGGTATACTTGTTTCAAGGGCATCATCTGACGGCACCAATATGGGCGTTGAGATGGCAGGTCAGCTCGGGTTACAGCCAAGGGCGCTTGTGATCGCCTCCGGCATAATTTTCCTTTTTGGCCTTGCGCCCGGCATGCCTCTTATCCCATTTACTATACTGGCCGGATCAGTTTACCTTATTTCAAGGTCAGTTAAGAAAAAAGCAGCATTGGCAAAAGCCGAGGCTCCCACTGTAAAGGAGGAACAGGCAGAGGCCCAGGCGCCTGAAGATGTCCAGAAACTCCTTCCGCTTGACAGCCTTGAGATGGAGATAGGTTACGGACTCATTACAATAGTTGACGATAAATCCCAGGGTAACCTCCTTGATCGCATACGCGCATTGAGAAAACAGTTTGCGGTCGATATGGGCATGGTAATCCCCTCCATACATATAAGGGATAACCTTGAACTCAAACCAAATGAATATGCATTCTGTATAAAGGGCAATGATGTTGCAAAGGGAGAAATCCTTGCAGACCATCTGCTCGCCATTGACCCTGGAGACGCCAGGATGAAACTTGAAGGAATACAGACAAAAGACCCGGCATTCGGGCTTCCTGCCGTGTGGATATCACCTGAAAGAAAGTCAGAGGCACAGCTTGCTGAATACACGGTTGTTGAACCGGCGAGTGTTATAACAACCCATCTCTCTGAGGTGGTAAGACGTCACGGATATGAATTCCTGGGCAGGCAGGAGGTGCAGAGCCTTCTTGAAAATATCGGAAAGACCGATCCAAAGGTGGTTGAGGAACTTACTCCTGGTCTTCTTAATCTCGGCGCAGTGCAGAAGGTACTCCAGAACCTTGTAAGGGAACAGGTCTCAATAAGGGATCTCCTTACCATCATTGAGACACTTGCAGATTACGCACCCCTTACAAAGGATACAGATATACTCACAGAATATGTAAGACAGAGGCTTTCACGCACAATAACAAAGCCCTACCTTGAAAATAAAAAGACACTAAAGGTTCTTAACATCAAGCCATCTATTGAGGAGCTTATTACAAAGGGTATAAACCAAACCGATTTCGGCGCATACCTTGCGCTTGGACCGAGCGAGGCAAACAAGATTATCCATCATGTGAAGAGATCACTTGATGATGTTGCAGCAAGGATTGAACAGCCTGTTATCTTATGCTCAACAACAGTGAGAAGGCATCTGAAAAAGCTCTGTGACAGCTTTCAGATCAATGTTGCAGTATTTTCCCATAATGAGATCCCAGGAGGGCTTCAAGTTCAGTCCCTGGGAGAGATAGGTTAATTGAATGAATATCAGGAAATTCATAGCCAGGAATTCGAGTGAGGCCATCAAGATGGTCAAAAAGGAGATGGGTGACGACGCTGTTATCCTAAGGACAAGGAATGTGCCATATTCCGGCAAAGATGCTGAAAGACCAGGACAGGGTATAGAGGTGACAGCAGCCATTGACTATGATGCTACCGGCAGTAAGCAGTCTGGAAGTGATGTTAATGAAGAGATAAAGGAGCTCAGCCGTGAATTAAAAGAGATAAAAGAGGCGATTCTTTTTTCGGATGCAACTGATGTGCTTACCCCTGAGTTCTATTTTGACCGTGATATAAGGGAAAAATATAATTATCTTAAAACCCTCGGGATCAACCGGAATCTCATAGGTAAAATCATGTCCGAGAACAGGCGTGAGACGTCATATAGCAGCCAGGACAGGTCACACCTGCTTCAGGAATCCCTGCTCAAGGTTATGACAAAGATAAAGA
Organism: Desulfatiglans sp.; assembly: GCA_012513605.1. Lineage (NCBI taxonomy): Bacteria > Pseudomonadati > Thermodesulfobacteriota > Desulfobacteria > Desulfatiglandales > Desulfatiglandaceae > Desulfatiglans > Desulfatiglans sp. The sequence continues at coordinate 83,877 of JAAZBV010000115.1, forward strand.
TAGACAGTGAGAGGGATACAGGAAAAGGGCAAAAGATATACACATTCATAGGTCCAACAGGTGTGGGCAAGACAACTACACTGGCCAAACTTGCTGCCCAGAGCGCTATAAACAGCGGTATGAAGACAGCCATGATAACTTTAGATACCTTCAGGATAGCAGCAGCAGCCCAGCTCGAGGCATATGCAAGGATCATGGGGCTTCCGGTAGAGGTGGCAGTCAGCAGCAAAGAGCTTAATGCGGCTATAAGAAAATACAGCGATTATGACAGGATATTTATAGATACAGCAGGAAGGAGCCCGAACAGCGATCATGGCAATAAGGATATTATGAATCTTTTCAGGGACAATGCCAATGTCCACGGGTATCTTGTTTTAAGCGCCACAACACATTATAAAAACATGGTTCATGCATCGGAAAGGTTTGAAAATCTGCCATTTCACAGTTACATTTTTTCAAAACTGGATGAGACAGATGATCTTTCACCAATGATAAATTTCCTTATATTAAAGGAAAAACCGGTCTCATATTTTACGACCGGGCAACAGGTGCCGGAGGATATAGAGCTCGCCTCAAGGAAAAAGATGGCATCAATATTACTGTCAGGAATAAAAGAAAAATCACACAAGGTATCAAGTGAGGGTATATACAATGGATCAAGCTGCAGGCCTTAGAAAAATGGTCAATATGGAAACTACAATGCCGCCTTTAACAGTTGATAAAAAGAGGGCTCAAAGTATGCCCCTGAGGGTTATTTCAGTTACAAGCGGAAAGGGGGGCGTTGGCAAGACAAGCATTACAGCAAACCTTGCGGTTGCATTTCAGAAACTCAATAAAAGGGTGCTCATCCTCGATGCAGATCTTGGGCTTGCCAATATGGATATCATGCTTGGCATTAACCCAAGATACACCATAGGGAATGTGCTTAGCGGTGAAAAATCCCTTGAGGATGTTATTGTGACCACGCCTGCCGGGTTCAAGCTGCTGCCTGCCGCGTCAGGGATGCAGGAGCTGACAGAGCTGGGTGAGGATCAAAAACGCTTTCTGTTGAACGAACTGGATGCCATCAATGAGGAATTTGATATAATCCTTATTGATACAAGCGCCGGGATATCATCAAACGTGATGTATTTCAATTTTGCCGCAATGGAAAGGCTTGTCGTATTAACCAATGAGCCCACTTCACTTACAGATGCATATGCCCTTATCAAGGTGCTTACAAGCAAATATAATCAGAAGAGGTTCAAGGTGCTTATAAACCTTGTACAGGATGCGAGTGAGGCAGACCGCATATTCAGGAGCCTCTCCATTGCTGTTGATAAATATCTTCAGTCTCCTTCGCTTGATTATATAGGGTGGATACCATATGATAAGATGATTCCAAAGGCAATAAGGCGGCAAAAACCGCTTATTGATACCCATCCTGATTCGCCTGCAAGCAAAAGCATCTTTGCCCTTGCAGAGAGGATACTTTTCAAGGAAGAGGAACTTAATTTTGAAGGGGATATAAAATTTTTCTGGAGAAGGCTGCTTAATTGTTGAAGGTAGACAGAAGATATGTAATTTTGTATAGTTTAAATTAAATTAAATCAAATTGAAGCGAGGTACCGGGGAATGCAGTCCCCTCAGGCAACAAAAAGAAAATTAAAGGTGTATAACCGGCCAGTCCCCATAAGGTCAAACGATAAAAAAGAGACCAAAAGGGAGGACCTTGTCACAAGGTATGCCCCGCTTGTAAAGACAATCGCTGGCAGGCTTGCCTTGAGGCTGCCGCAGCACATAAGCCAGGATGACCTTACCAGCGCAGGTCTTATGGGGCTCCTGGATGCCATTGACAAATTTGATGTTGAAAAGGGCGTTGAGTTCAAGTCATACGCTGAATTCCGCATCAAGGGCGCTATGATTGATGAATTAAGGTCAATGGACTGGGTACCCCGTTCAGTGCGTAAAAACGCAAAAATGCTTGCCGAGGCATACTCAAAGGTGGAAAACAGGGCCATGCGCCCTGCCCATGATGAAGAGGTGGCTAAGGAGCTGGGTGTTGATCTGAATGGCTTTTACAAACTGCTTGATGATTCAAGGGGTATAAGCATCTTTAATGAGTATGACATGAAGATCCAGAACGGTAACGGTGACGGTGAATCCGCAGAAGAAGATACCTTTGAGCTTGGATTTGATCAATCGCCTTTACAGACCCTTAAAAAGGCCGAGCTTGTTAAGGTTATTGCAGGAGCAATCGACAGACTACCCAAAAATGAAAAGACAGCTGTCTCCCTCTATTACTATGAAGAGCTTACAATGAAGGAAATAGGCGAGGTTATGGGCTATACAGAATCCCGTGTATCCCAGCTCCATACAAAGGCTGTGATAAGGCTAAAAAATAACCTTAAAAATTACTTTGATAAATAAGAATGCCGAAAAAGAAAAAAGAGAGTAAAAACCTCGCGCAGGATGAAAAAGAAGAGATCAGGGATGATGAGCCTTCAGAAGAGGAGGAAAAGACCCCTGATGAAGAAAAGCCCCAGGAGGCAGTAAAAAAGCCGGGCATAAAAAAATGGGTATTCATTATTGTTGCTGGTTTAATACTGGTTGCATCCGGCATCGGGTATCAGTTCATGCCAGATAGGTTTAACAACCTTTTTAAAAAGGAGTTCAAAGGCCCAGGGATCATAAATGAAGATAACCTTAGCGAAGAAAAGATATCACCCTTTTTTATTCCCCCAGGGCCTGCTGACAAGAGCATAAGGATAGACCTTACGATAGTATGGGATGGTATAGCATCCATTAAATATAAAAAAAATGAATTGAGCGCAAGGCACATGATGGCTGAGCGTTTCTATAAACTGGCAAAGCAGCACCCGGATCTGAATGCTGTAAAATCTGATCTGGAAAATGAAATCGGTTCAATACTGAGAAGTTCACTGGGTGTCCAGAGTTTGAATATAAGGATAAAGGAGATTCGGTATTTCTGATTCATAAGTGGAGACTCCACCTCCTCCTTTATAGATCAAAGGAGACTGAAATGAACGATTTTACAAAAGTGGACAGGCCGATAACGATCCCCAATACCCCTGGCGGGGTGTGGCAGGTCGAAAAGAAGAGAAAGGCCAGGGACAGAAAGGGTAAACAGCTAAAGTATCAGGGCAAGGGTCATTCGGACACGGATGAAGAGAGTGCCCAGCTTGCAGAAACTGAAACAGAAAGTGTCGATGAAAGGGAGTATGAAGATCAGGCTGGCTACGGGGCTCTGAAACATAAAAAACCCCACTCCACCATCAGGATTGATCTCAAGATATAAAAATATGGATATACAGACATGGATAATAGGTCAGTCTATTGTTGAGATAATTATTATAGGCCTCATGCTGTGGTTTATAAAAAGTCACAATGCAATGCGTAAAAAAAATGATGAAATAGGGGCCATCTTTGAAAATCCTGAGAAAATTATCTCTGAGATGCAGGAGATTACAAGGACACTTGAGAAAAACCTTGAAGAAAAAAAGGAGATAAGCAGGAGGATGCTGGGCCAGCTTGAGGATATCCTGAAGAGGGCTGACCATACACACAATGAGCTTCAAAGCCTCATGAAGGAATACAGTTTAAGCCCTGTTAACGCCCATCCGGCAGCGCAGGATTCAAAAAGGATGCGCACCTCAGTTAATGACCTCTTAAAACAGGGGCATTCAAAGGAAGAGATAGCCGGGAAGCTTGGCATATCCACAAGTGAAATTGAGCTTCTTATCAAGCTGAACAAAAGGCAGAAAGGCGAGGCCAAAAAATAACCGGTAACAAGGGTGGCAATGGATGATATGATTAGCCCTGTCCAACCCAAAAGCGGTCCTTCCGCCACATCAGGTGAAACAAGAAACAGCATTACCACTCCCCTGAAACAGGGGGCCATAATCAAAGGCACCGTACAGCAGCGGCTGAAGAATGGCGAATTTATTATCTCTTCAGGCGGAAAGGATTTAAGGGCACATTCATCTCTGACCCTAAGGGTGGGGCATCAATATGATTTTAAGGTCATTTCTGCTAAAGACCCTCTTGAACTCAGGTTGATTGAAGGAGAGAACAAGGTTCAGGGAAACATATCAACCCTCATATCCTCTGCAAACACAATAGGCCATAAACTCACCCAGGCACTTTCTAATGCAATACAATTTCCACAAATAAAGAATCTCCCTGCCCAGGTCTCTGGGCTTATGGATAAACTCCAGGAGATACTTAAGCGACCCATTTCTGCAAAAGATATCCCCCAGATAGTCTCATGGGTAACAAAGAATATCCAGGGAAGCGGCATCTTCTGGGAGGCAAAACTGCTTCATCTGATAATGGGGAAAAAGGGTGATGCGCCAAAAGAGCTTGCTGATCAGGATATCAAGGCGATACTCATTAACATCCTCAAGAACCTAGATAAAACCCAGGAAGGAAAAGAGGGGGTGCAATCATTATCAATCAGTTTGAGAGATGCACTGCACCTTATTGAACAGGAACAGGTCCTGAATCTGGACAGTATGAGGAATGGCATAGGCTGGTTTGTGAACCTCCCATTTATAGATAAGGATGATTTTTTATCCTCTGAGCTTTTTATCAAAAAATCAAAGGAAGGGGGCCTGCATTTTTCCATATTCCTTGATATGACCTTTACAGGCAGGATGAATATAGATACCCTGTTTCTAAATGAAACAGCATCTGTAATGATCTATGTGGAGAATGAAAAGACAAGGGACATTATCATTGAAAATGGCCATGAGCTTGAAGAGGCATTTAAAAAGGCAGGGTTTATAACAGGTAAGATCAGGTGCGAGGTAAGAGAGAATGTTGTGCCGGACGAAGCTGTTGAAAAGGCCGGTCATTCACAGGTTGACATAACAATATAGATAATAAAAAGCTTATGGAAGAAGAGAAGAACGAGATAAAAAAGGCTGTTGCCCTGAAATATGAGAGGGGAAAGGATGCCGCGCCAAAGGTAACCGCAAAAGGGACAGGCCTTATTGCAGAAAAGATACTTGAGATCGCGGAAAAGGAGGGCATCCCCATTACCGAAGACCCTGACCTTGTTACTGCCCTAGCAAGGCTTGATTTCTATGACCAGATACCCCCTGAACTCTACCGTGCTGTAGCAGAGATACTTGCCTTTGCCTATAGCATAAACAATAAGATGAAGACGGGCATGAAATGATACCCATGATAGGGCGAATAATTATTCGCCCGAACAGGCGATTTCAACACACCATCTTGTGTTAGGATATCAAACAACGTAGGGGCACAGCCCACCGTCGCTAAAGCTATGGTGGACAAGCGCCTGTGCCCTCTTTATGAATGTACACTAATTAAGCGTTTCTATATCAGCAAATTTTCCGATAAACTCAAAAAACCTGCTCATATGATCATCTGACATATCCTGAAATTGCAGACCTCCCCTTCTCATAAAAACAGTGCTGAAAGGAAACGGGCTGTCAATCCTGAAATCGGTTACAACCCTGAAGGTTATATCTTTAAGCTGTGCGCCATTCCCTGAAGAGTAGATATCCAGTTTATGAACACCATCTATTGGTTCACAATTGGCGAGGTATTTGAAGCTCATACCCCCCTGGCTGATATCTATGATCTGCCCGACAGTAAGTTTTGTGTCATTATTTTTCCTGATCACCGCAAAGACACCATCCTTTACACGAAATCTCTCATACGCCCTCTGTTCCTTTTGGTTATGCTCTCCCATACACACCACCTGTATTATTGAATTTTAACGGCTGAATACAAGCCGGTTAAGAACACCGAAAAACAACCTTCCTGAAGAGGCCATGAGAAGAAAGATCGATATCATGAGCAGGAATATAACAGGAAGCCAGACACCAAAAGCCGGATCAACTGAACCTCTTTCACACATATACCTCACTGACATGAGGATAACATAATAACTTAAAAATAAAATCAGACTGATAACAATACCCTTTGCCCTTCCCTGCGCCCTGATGTGAGCGCCCAGAGGGGCACCGGCAATGCCGATGAGAAAGACTGCAAAAGGGATAGAAAACATCTCATAATAAGTAAGACCCGCCAGGGTCTTATTAGCTTTATCATCACCCTGAGACCTGATCAGGTCAAGCAATTCTCCGGGATACATCTCTTCAGGCTCTCTATCATGCCCCTCCTGATAGATGGACATATCGCCCAGTTCGAGGTTATAACTTAAGACCTTGAACCAGTGCACCTGAGATTTTCCATCCCTGTCATCAGGGAAAACAGAGCCATCAAAAAGCTGTACCATGACGCTGTTTTCCTGGTGAATAAACCGTCCCTTTTTTGCTACAAAGGTCTTCTCCCTTCCGCCTCTTTTATCTACAACAAATACATCCTCCATTACCCTTTCTTTGGGAGAATAGCTGTTTACATAAAGCATAAGATCCGGTGTAATATCAGTAAAAACCCTTTCCTTTACCATAAAATCAGCCCTTGACTTCATGATATCCATTAAAAGGGTTTTATATGTCCTGTTGCCATAGGGGCTTAAGAACAAGGTTAAAAAAAGGGAAAGGATAAGAGAGATAAAACAGAAAAGAACAACAGGCGGCATCAACTGATTAAGGCTTATACCTGAGGAGTGCAGAGCAATGATCTCATTATCACTACCCATTCTTATAAATGATAGCAGCACCCCCATAAGGCATGCAACCGGCATTGCAAAAAGTATAACCTTTGGTAAAAGAGACAGGATAAGCCCGAAAAGCTCTTTAAGACCCACCCCCTGGTTGACAATCAGCTCTGTCAGATTAAGTATCCGTGAGGCCATAATGATAAATATAAATACCATCATGCAGGTCAGAAATATTGACCAGATTTCCTTTGAAATATATTTAATAAGTGTAATTCTCAAAGGGTCACCTGTCTTTATGGTTCAGGCAAATAAAAAAAAATAACAGGCAGATAAATCGCCTGAGGACATAAATATCACAGGTAAAGGAGAATGCTGCCCAGGAGATCGCGCAGGTTTGCATTAGGATTTTGGGGTTTACTTAAAACGATAGGTTACAAGACCGTGTGATGTGTCATATGGTGAAACACTGACTTTTACCCTGTCTCCCTGAATAACCTTGATCCTGTTTTTTTTCATTCGACCGGAAAGCACACCGTGAACGATAACATTGTTATCACATTGAATTTCCATTGTGCCTCGCCCCATTACGCGGGTTACAAGGCCTTCCAGTTCTATTAAGTCTGTTCTACTCAAAATGTCCCTTTCAATAAAATTAATAATATATGGTTTTTTAAGGCTTTTAAGAATAATTTGGGCAATCTACTTACATTAATCAAATTAGTCAATAGCTAACCAAAAATATTTTCACAGCTTTTTTTCAATTAGCCCTTTAATAAGGGATGCCTGAACTTCTGCAACATTGGAGTTTTCCATAAGCGCATCTTTTGCTGCCCTGCCTTTTTCAGAAAGGAGATCACGATTATTCAGATAATAGATGATCTTTTCCGCAAGGTCAAAGGCCCCCTGCACCTCAATATCTGCATCATATTTTTTAAAAAGATGCATGGCATCTGAAAAATCCTCCATGTGTGGCCCGTGAAACACAGGCACGCCCCAGGCTGCCGGTTCAAGGGGGTTCTGTCCTCCCAGGGGCACAAGGCTTGCTCCACAAAAGGCTATATTTCCAGCGCTGTAGATATTAAACAGCTCACCAAAACAGTCTACAATTATGATGCCCTCAGTTCTGGCACCCCCCGGTGCTAAAAGTTCGCTCCGCAAATGATATTTCAACCCCTTTATACTTATGAGTTCTGTTAATTCCTTGATCCTTTCAAGATGCCTGGGTGCAATAATAAGCACTGTATCTTGGAAGGCATCGATTATCTTTTTATATGCCTCAAGTATGATCTCCTCTTCACCTGTCCTTATGCTCCCCGCAACAATAACCGGGGCATCTGGTGGTATATGCAGCATCCTGCGGATATTTTCATTCATCCCCTGGGTGGTGCTACGGATCAGCATGTCATATTTGGCATTCCCGTTGACTGAAACAGTCTCAGGCCTTGCACCCATCTCTATGATCCTGGTCCTGTCCCCTTGACCTATCATGCTCATGAGATCAAATCTGGATAAAACCATCCTGAAAAAGGGCATTACCCGCCTGTAGCCCCTGATTGACCTGCCGGATATCCTGCCGTTTAACATGGCAATTTTAACATTACGTTTTTTCGCCTCTATTATCCATGAGGGCCATATCTCTGTCTCAAGAAATATGAGGATGTCGGGCTTTATCCTGTTAATGGCATTTTTTACCAGGGGAAAAAAATCAATGGGTGAATATATAACAGGCACATCATTGCCAAACAGCTCCAGGGCAAGGGCCCTTCCATGTTCAGTGCTGGTGGAGAGTATGATAGAGGAGCCTGGTACAAGACCTTTAAGAGAAGAAATTATAGAGTTTGCCACCCTTATCTCACCAAGGGATACAGCATGAACCCATATCTTTGGCCCGCTAATTAGGGATTTGGCGGAGCGCTCAGGTATAAAACCAAACCGCTCCAATAAATGCCTTCTGTACTTTCCTGAAAAGATAACAAAGAGCATAAAGGGTATTATGAGAATAACAAAAATGACAGAGGTTATCACCCTGTAAATAAAATATAATATATTCATACAGTTAAATAATACATCCTTATAGCCTTATGGAATTAATATTTAGGAGACAGGATAGGTAAAAGGGGATTACCTGTCAAGGATCAATTCAGGGTCACCCCTTCCAAAGGATATTGCAATATCTTTTTTCTTATGCCAAAATGCCCCGATTTTAGATTTTACTTGGTATGCATCCAAGAACTGTCGTTTTCAGATGCAAGCTGACAGCTGATCGCTGACTGCTGAAAGCCACATCCAGGATTTTTATCTTTCTGGATGGAAAATACTTAGTGAGGGGCCAATATTGACAGACCATCTGACAGAACTTAAAAAAGAGCTTGTCTTTCTTAATCTATATGACAAGGCTAGGGAAATCTTTAATGAGCTTGGTGAAAGGGCTGTTGTCTCATATATAAGGTCAAGCCATCGCCTTTTAAGCAAGGTATATCACCCTGACCTTAATCCTGAAAATCTTCATATGGCTGTAAAGACACAGCAGAGCCTTAACAGACTCAGCATCCTTATCGGCCAGATGGAGGATAGCGAAATCATAGGCATTTTTGATAATATAAAGCTAAACGGCAATGAAAATCACCGGAAAAAGATACTTGTGGTTGAAGATGAGTTCGGTCTCCAGGAGATCTTCAAGGATATCTTCAGGATGGAAGGCTATGAGGTAAGGGTTGCAGTAGATGGTGTAAACGGCTTTGAGATGTACAAGCAGTTTTTACCAGACCTGGTGTTTACGGATGTGGTAATGCCAAAGATGAGCGGCATTGAGCTTGTCAGCAAGATCCGAGAGATCACGCCTGATATCAAGGTGATATATATAAGCGGGTTTTTCGGCATAAGAAGGCTGAGGGAGGAGCTGGACGACGATATTGTAAAATACAGGTATCCGACACTTGCAAAGCCCTTTAAGACAAGCGAGATGCTTGAGCTTGTAAAGGGTTACCTTAGCCGCTCATGAGAATTATAGAAGATAACTTCAGGCTATGCAGAGAGGTAGAAAAAAAGATATTCAGATACCTGAGCTTTACCCCTGAAGATATATTAGAAATGGTTAATGGAACTGAGGCATATAACTTTCCATGAAAAATAACTTTCTCATTATACTTTTAATATATCTCTTACTATCTTTTACAGTAGAGGCAAAAACCCCCACTGTATCTGTAGAGGTTATACACTCCACTGACAGACATGAAATGTCAAAATCATACCCTGTTCTCTTCAGATTGACAGTAGCCAGTGGCTGGTACATTCACGGGACAACAAAAGAGGATTATCTGATACCCACCGCCCTTGTATTCACTGGCACAGATGGCATATCAGTTGAGAACATAGAGTTTCCTTTGCCGGAAAAGATAAAATTTGAATACACAGACAGGGCTGTTGATGTTTATGCCGGTACCTTCTATGCGCAGGGCATGGTAAAGGTGGAGCAGGGGGCGGCTACAGGGTTAAAATCAATAACAGGTGAGCTCAGTTATCAGGCATGCTCAAAGGCATCATGCCTTGCCCCTGAAACCATACCGGTTGAGATAGAGCTGGATGTTGTTACTACAGGTACTGCAACGAATCAGATAAACCAGGATATCTTTCTTGCAAGCGAGAGGATGGATAGGTCTGCTTCAAAGTATGATTCAGGCATCCTCTGGGCAATACTGTGGATATTCCTGGGTGGGCTTGCACTTAACCTCACACCCTGTGTATATCCTCTTATCCCCATAACTGTCTCATACTTTGGAGGGAGAGAAAACAGGCATGGCAGCCATACAATACTTCTTGGCATACTTTATATCTCCGGGCTTGCCTTCACCAATTCCATACTTGGTGTAACAGCAGCCCTTACAGGCGGGATTCTGGGTGCAGCCCTTCAGTACCCGGTTGTGCTTATTATAATTGCGCTTATCATGTTTTCACTGGGGTTAAGTTTCTTTGGCCTCTGGGAGATCCATGTGCCTGGAAGCATCACAAAGATAGCATCAAAAAATTTCAGCGGTTATTTTGGCACATTTTTTATGGGGCTTACCCTTGGGATCGTGGCAGCGCCGTGCCTTGGCCCCTTTGTCTTAGGGCTTTTAACCTATGTTGGTCAAAAGGGAGACCCCTTTATAGGTTTTCTCTATTTCTTTGTATTGAGCATAGGGATAGGTCTTCCATTATGCCTGTTGGCCATCTTTTCAAGCGCCATAGATCGTCTCCCGATGTCCGGGGACTGGATGCTTTGGGTAAAAAAGGTAATGGGGTGGGTCATGATTTTTATGGGGTACTATTTCTTAAGCACCCTTATAAAAAACCCCATGGTCTATTATGTGGTGTTTGGAGCTCTATCAATTATTGCTGCGATCCATCTGGGATGGCTTGATAAAACAGGGGCAAGGCTTAAGTCATTCAGCCTGATGAAAAAGACAGCTGGTGTATTGATTATCCTGGCAGCCGGGCTTTATCTCTTTACATCCATTGACCTGAGTGAGCATGTCAAATGGATACCATACAATGAAACCCTTGTTACAGAAGCAAAAGATAATAAAAAGCCGGTAATCCTGGATGTATACGCGGACTGGTGCCTGCCTTGCAGACACATGGAAAAGACCGTTTTTAATGCCCCGGAGGTTGTAGAGTTAAGTAAAAGATTTATTACCCTGAGGCTCGATATTACCAGAAAACAGCCGAAACAGGAGAGCATAAGAAAGCTCTACAGTATTGACGGTGCGCCAACCATCATATTTTTTGATAAAGATGGCAAGGAGATCCCGCAAATTCGTATAGAGGCAAAAATCAGCGCTGAAGAATTCCTGGAACATATGAAAAAGGCGCTTGGGGAATAAGGATTTCAAATCTCAAATTTGAAATCTGAAATCTCATCTCACCACAGCCGCCTTCGCATAAAGCTATGGCGGGCCAGGGAGAGCACAGAGTGCACAGAGGTTTATCTGTTATTTTAAATCCCATATCTTAAATCAAATGAAGCTGACCGCTGATTGCTGATTGCTGAAAGCTTCATTACCATCTTATCAGCGCACTTCCCCAGGTTAAGCCACCGCCAAATACAGGCATGCAGACATGGTTTCCATCCTTTATGCTCCCATCTCTTACCGCCTCATCAAGGGCAATGGCGCACGATGCAGAGGATGAGTTGCCATAGCGGTCAAGCGTGATGTAAAACCTCTCAATGGGCACCTCTATTGATTTGGCAATCGAGCTAAACATCCTGAAATTAGCCTGGTGGGGTATAAACCAGTTTATATCCTCTATGGTAAGCTTGTTGTGCTCAACCCCTTCCATGATCGAATCAACAAAGTGACGCACAGCAACCCTGAAACTTGCATTTGCGCCTATCATATTCAGGTAGTGCTCTCCCCTTTCAACGCTCTCCTTTGTTATAGGGGTAACCTTTGATCCGCCACCCGGCACAAGGAGATCCCTCCCGTTTTCACCATCAGTATGTACATGTGTGGATAAAAGCTGATGTCCCTTGTTATCAGCAGTCAATATGGCAGCCCCTGCTCCGTCACCCCACAATATGCAGGTTGTCCTGTCTTTCCAGTTGACTACCCGCGACATTACCTCTGCGCCTATTACAAGGGCATTTTTTGCTGAACCAGCATGTATGAACTGGGACGCAACATGCAATGCGTATATGAACCCTGAACAGGCAGCAGTAACATCAAAATTTATAGCCCTTTTAGCATTGAGCTTGGCCTGTAGCCAGTTGGCCGCTGCCGGACACTGCGTATCAGGGGTAATGGTACCAAGCACAATAAGATCAATATCATCGGGCGTAAGGCCTGCCATATCAAGGGCCTTTTTAGATGCCTCAAAGGCAAGGTCTGAAGTAGCAACATCGGGCTCAGCAATCCTTCTTTCCCTGATACCTGTGCGCTGCACTATCCATTCATCAGATGTGTCAAGCCCCATGTCTTTTATATCATCGTTGGTAAGTTTTTTTAGAGGGACATATGACCCTGTGCCGAGTATCCTGATCTTTTTCATTTATACCAAATAACCTCCTGAAGGTTCTATATGATAAAGGTAAGAGAGTGTAAATGATACGTAATAAAAGTCAAGAGACTATATTATTTTATTCTTATTTTTGCGACAGACTCAATATGGTATGTATGTGGGAACATATCAACCGGCTGTATTTCCAGCACCTCATACTTCTCCTTCATATCACATAAATCCCTTGCCATTGTTGCAGGGTTGCATGATACATAAACTATTCTTTCCACACCCATCTCCATGATTGTCTTCAGGATATCCTTGTGTATGCCAGTCCTGGGCGGGTCAACAATCATCAGATCAGGCTTGTATGATATCTTATTGATAGTGTCACGAATATCTCCAAGTATAAACTTACAGTTGGATATATTATTAATGCGGCAGTTGAGTTTTGCATCAGCTACTGCGCTTTCAGAAATCTCCATACCGAGTATCTCTCCCGCATATCCAGAAAGGTAAATGGGGATAGTGCCTGTACCGCAAAAAAGGTCAAGCGCCCTTTCAGAACCGGTAAGTTCTGCATATTTTAACACCTGATCATAGAGCCTTTGAGCCCCTTTTGTATTGGTCTGGAAAAATGAATTGGGTGAGACCCTGAATGTGTAAGGGCCGATCTTTTCATTTATATAGCCCTCACCGGTTACCACTATCTCCTCTTCACCCACAGCTGTGGCTGCCTTTCTGCTGCTTATATTGTTAACGATTGTCTTTATATTGGGGAAACTCTTATGCAGTATATCTGCAAGGGCCTTGATCTGACCCGGCTCATTTACAGATGTAACTATGTTCACCATCCACTCATCAAATGCCACTGAATGCCTGAGTGTGAGAAAACGCCAGAAACCTTCATTGGTTTTCAGGTTATAGACCGGCAAATGAGACTTATCTACAAATGCCTTTACAGTTTGAAGGATTGCATTCCCGGTAGAATCCTGTATAAGGCAGGCATCTATATCTATAACCTTGCTGAAGGTGCCGGGCACATGCAGCCCCAGCGCAAAACCCTCCCTGATGTTGTCCCTGCTGTATTCCTCAGGTAATACCCAGGGCCTGTCAGAGAATGAAAACTCCATCTTATTCCTGTAACCATATATCTCATCAGATGGGATCACATCATGGACAGGAACCCCTGTGAGCCCCCCTATCCTCTTTATAGAATCTGCCACATGCTCTTCCTTATATTTGAGCTGAGATGAATAAACCAGATGCTGATACCTGCAACCGCCGCAGTGCTCATGATATGGGCATGGGGCATTGATCCTGTCAGGGGATGGTGTAAGCATCGCAGCAATTACAGCATTGGCATAATCCTTTTTCTTTTTTATTATCCGGGCAATTACCCTGTCGTTAGGGATAGCGCCTTTGACAAAAACAACAAACCCATCTACCCTGGCAATGCCCTCACCACCAAATGCGAGCGTCTCTACATATAATTCAACCAAATCATTATTTCTTATGATCATTAATGTATACCATCCCATATTTACTATAAGTGTAATCAGATGGCCGATGTTACATCATGGGCTCAAGCTATGGTAGTAAAAAATAAAAAATAAGAAAAAAGAAGGGATTTAAAGATCTTGGAGATCAATTAATATCTAACTTTAAAAAGTAGACATCCAAAACCCTCGCCTCTGGAATTTAGAAAGTGGGAAATTGTAGAGACAAGGCATGCCTTGTCTCTACAGGTGATCAATAAAAAAAGCTAATTTTCAGTTAAATACTGTAGAGCGGTATCCCCCCACCGATTATAGCCTTACATTAATTATCCTCCGGTTTACTCTTGAACGCTTTCGCCTTTTCACCAGTTAAAAGTATCACCTTTTTGGTCTTCCAGAAGCCCTCGGTTTTTTCACCGGGGGTTATCTTTACAATACTGAGCACCTTCAGGTCATTGAATGAAGCAGGCAGAGGCTCCTCTGACAGTCCGTCATCAACATGTACAGAAGAAACAATATAGTTACGATCTTTCACCATTATGATATGTTCTGCCTCAGCTATCTCCATGATTTCACCGGTGACTGTCTCATCCTCTTCCTGTGCGGTTGTGATTCCGACAAAGAAAAATAAGCATATCAGGCAGGCAATTATTCCAAATTTCTTTTTCATATTTTATCTCTCCTGATCAAATAGTTTTACTTCTCACTCCAGGAAGTAACCCTGGTCAATTGTTTTGACAGATTTACCTTCAAGCTTGCAAGACCTCCGCCTGTTGTTGTAACAAACATGGTATCCTTGTGAAGCACCGGCTTTGAAGGCTGACCAGCACCAATGGAAACAGCAGCCGGTACATATTTATAATCCCCAATGGTCACCACATCACGCGAGTCTATAACGCCATCTTCATTTATATCAAACACAGGTTCAGTCGGAGGCAGGCCTGTCTCATAATCCACGGCAAAAAGCCATGCCCTTCCGTTACCTGCGCAGACATCTTCGTCAGGTATAAATGTGGCGAAAAATACAATCCCCGCTACAGCCAGAGGCTGGGTTACAACACGCTCACTCCCGATAAGACCCGGTGAGGTATTATCCAGTCCAATTACCCAGGAATTCTTATCATTATTGGCGCCTGTAATATTCCTGAAAATCTTCCCTGTTACATCATCAGTGATATAATTTGCTGTAAGCTTGGCAAGGTCCGCATCGCCCATTTTATATGTCCTGTGGTCGGTATAATCATCCTTTAGCCCGAAAAAGTGCTGTTTTGCCATAGAAACCTTATCCACCTGTATCTCATAGATACCTGTGCCGAAATACACCCTGATAACATTTGGATCAGTTGTATATGCGTAATCGGCCTTGGCCCTTATTGGCCTGCCATGATCACCCATATTTTCAGAATCAAACAGCATGGATACTGAAGGTTTCATATCCTTGCCAATATTCTTTATTCGATACATAGACCCGTATAGATTTCCGGTATATAAACTATCAGAAATGTAATCACCTTCAATATCTGCAGGCATGGGTGGTGATAATGCATCATTTTTCAGTGTTGCTGATGATATCTTGACCCGGTTAACAGGGCTATCACTTGCATCCTTCCATAAAGCACCTTTGTTATGGGCCTCAATGCCATATAGATATGCCTCTTTATTTGACTGTTCCGCAGTCAACTCCTTATATCCTGACCCGAAGAATACACCCCATGCGGTGCCAGAGTCTTGTTTAGCAACACGTGTTATAGCCGGATCAGCCCAGGTCTGCCCCAGTTCGATATCTGTAAATTCCCACAAATACTGAGAAGGATTAGTTGCCGCGTCAAATGATTTCCCGCTTGTAATATCAAGGGCAAAATATGCCTCTCCTCCTTCCCTTAACCCTGATACAAGCATTGTCCGCCATTTTGTTCCATCAAAAATATCTCCAACAACAGGGGACCCGTCAACAAAGTACCTGTGACAGTAAGTATCTTCATCACACATATTCCAGTTGGATGTTGTAAGCGCCTTGTTCAGGTTATTACGTACAGCAGTGGGATAGAATCTCCACACCTCTGTGCCTCCTGGAACTACTACAGTGCCGTTAACTATCTTATCTGTAAGCATGAATGCATGCAGTGCCCCATCATTGGCGCCTATATATACAAGAGGATCCCTTTGTGTTGTATATTTAAACCCTCTCAGATAGTTGTTGAAGTTGTAGAAATATGGAGGGTTTTCAACGATAACCGGGGTGGAGTTAATTATGTCCCCAAGCCCCTTGGTGGCGCATATGAAACTGTCTGTTAAAAGGGTGGAATCAGTATAGGGCACCCAGTCATCACCGGTTGAATTTCCTATGAACGCCTTTATGGTAGCAGGCATACGATCATTAGCTGACCACAGCTCATCTGTCAGCTCGCCAGTATCATTGTTATACTGAGTGGCCACCAGGTCACCAGACCAGTCAGCGGGCTGGAACTTGGCTGTAATAACTATATCGCCATAATCGACCGATGTAGTAGGCGCAGGGGCTGAACCATGAAAGACCTCTGCCTTGATATTGGAGGTGATTGTCCTTAATGCCGCTAGAAGCTCTTCCTTGTTTTGTGAAAGGAAAGGCTGAGCCACATTATTAATCTCGTTATGCAATGAGTAGAGTGAATCATCAGCCGAAGCATTCCCCCTGCTGTTGCTTATCTCAGCAAGCTTATAGATCTGTTCAGTTTGATTCGGTGCAAGACCGAACCCAATACCCACTGTATTCACACCATAATCTGCAAGCGCCTCTGTTGCAGTTCCAACATTGGTAACTGTTGTTCCGGTGTTACCCATACCATCTGTAATATTGATTACAAAAAGGGGCTGGCAATCTATTTTTTCAAACGGTAGATCGTATTTTATATCATTTTTTTCCCCCTTAAAATATTTTAGACCGGCCCTGAGAGAGGGTGTCAACGGGGTACCCGAACCCGGGACAGCCGCATTTATAGCAGTCTTAAGATATCCTTCATGTGTTGAACTATGGTATTTGCAGCCTACATTTATTCTTGTGTAATCAATCGTGGAGCTAAACCCGTCATGCCATGTACCAAAACCCCATGAAATTGTCTTATCCTCAACCAGTTCCCTGAGGGCAGCCTGTGCGACCTCTATCCTGCGCTGCATGGTCGATTCCACCCATGAAGGCACAGACCATGAAGCAGAGCTGGTTGTTTTAGATCTGCTCCCGATATCGTTATTAGATGCACTAAATACACTGGCATTACCGGTGGCCTCACCTCTTATGGTGATGCTTGTTGTAGTAGTATTAGTATACCTGGCGGAAAATTCAATATATGCAGTTGCAATTGAAGCATCCTTTTCTATTGGTATATCCCCAAATCTTAACCCTACAATACGATTTGCCCCTAATTGAAGTTCACTATCAGTTAAGTACATACGATTATAAGAAGTATCGGTTCTCTGCACAGCATCACTATTAAAACCCGATATCCTGATACTATATGATTCTCCGTTTGTCAGTTCCACATAGAGCATAGGCGCAAAATGGGGGAAACTGTCATAGGACATGGCCCTTCTTGTCCCTGATCCCTGGAGATAAAATGCCATTGCATTCCCGCTTTCCCAGTCTGATCTGTTTACTATCTGCTGTACAATCGTTTTTAACTCCGTTGTCTTATACTTGCTTACACTTACTGGTATATCCCAGTTCATACTGCCCGAAACATCCAGTAGCAGCATAATAGCCGGGCTTACAAGATTTTCGGTATAAACAGGCACATCACCGCAAGCAGTACTCAATGGAGGGGGCTCAACAGTAAGGCTTACTGTAATACTCTGAAGCAAGTTAATTGCATTGCTATCCTCAACCCTGATATATGCCTCATATGTGCCGGTAGAGAGGGTTGAAGATGGGAAATAGACATAAACAAGACGTGATTCACCCTCTGCTATAGGGTCAGGGGATGAACAGGATATCCAGCCGCTGCCATTCACATAGTTAACTGAAATAGATGGATTCAGGGGCGCCCGACCCGTATTTGTGATGGTAAACTCCTCAAAAAAGGCATTTTTACCTTCATATGCAGTAACGCCTATATATGTTTTGTCTATCTCGATTTGGGGTTTCTTTTTAAAGACTTTTAAACCAACTCCAATATTAAGCGGACTGTTTAATGCTTCACCTTCAACATCTGTTATAGTTATGGTACCGGTATAGTCTGTAGAGGGGTCGCCTGCAGCAAGGGTTGAGGCGTTAAAATTAACTGTAACCGTGTCAGGGGAATCAGTTTTCATCAAAGGTCCGCCGGTATCAGGTGTAACAGATATCCAGTCAACAGCACTATCATTAGTATCACTGATATTATATAGAAGTTGCCCTGTGCCTCTGTTTGCTATTGTAAATGTTTCAGGATCAGGATTTTCTCCCTCCCATACCCTAAGATCATACACTGTGGGGCTGACTTCAAGGATAGGATTAGCATTTGGTAGATACTCTACATGTAGCGTGGGAGGAGTCCCTCCTGGAAAATTCACGACTATCTCTTCATATTGCCAACAAAAACCATAAAACCACAATTTGCATGCACCCCGTGTAGTTTCAGTCCAACCAGGTGCTCCGTCTGTTGAGTACGATATGCGAGATCCTGAACCAGTAATAATAAACGCCATTGCATTTCCACTGGCCCAGTCAGGATGATTGACAATATTCTGCACGACACCGGAAAGCCCCGGGGACATATCTACGCTATTCTGGCTCCATGTATCAGGAGACCAGGTTATATAATCAGTTGTTCTTGGTCTGGAGGAGATATTATTTTGGGCAGTGGTAAACTGCAGTGCGTTCCCTGCATACTGGCCATAGATATTAAGACTGGTAGAGGTATCCTTAAAAGCAGCGGATTCGAATGATATATAGGCGCTTTTTATCTGGCTGCCTGCCGGGATGCTGATATTTGGAAAACGTATACCTATAAGTTTTTCACCCATATTAAGTGTTTTGCTGGAGATAATCACATCTCCATTTTGCTCATCTGCATCATCTGCATTGCCACCGACCGGTATTGATACGACACCAATAATGCCCAGTTTAACATATATCTCTATCGGGTTATTTAGAGCATTAGGGTCTGATATTGTAATCAGGGCTTCATGGGTATCCACTGCCAGGCCTGTTGAATTAAACTGCACGGTTATCTCATCCGAACTCCCAGAGGCCAAACTTCCGCTGCCTGAACAGGTCAGCCACCCGGATGAATTATTTGTTATGGTATAATCCAGGTTAAGCGGATCATACCCCGAATTATTGTTTGTAACTGTAAATGTTACACTTGCAGGGCTTCCATTTCCTCTGGCAGAATAATAGATTTCCCTTGCAATCTTGGCTGTGCTCACATCAATAACCGGCGCTGAGCGGACAGCTATTGTAAAGGTCTGGGTGTCAGAGGTATCAACACCCCCATTGGCAATACCACCATCATCTTTCAGGTATATGCTTACTGTGGCAATACCGTTTGCGTTTGAAGCAGGGGTAAATGTTAGGGTGCCGCTTGAGTCAACAGAAGGCTGTACAGAGAACAGGTTAGTTTGTGGAGTTGAAACATGGAATGTAAGGGTCTGCCACGACTCATCAGCAGGGCCGGCAGATATTGCAGTAGCCCATCCGGTTATGGCCTTAGCGCCGGAACCCTGGATAACAACCTGATCCGGCCCTTTTGTAAATGAAGGAACATCGTTGACAGAGGTTACAGTCAGCAGAAAACTCTCAGGTGTACTGCCGCCATCTTCGTCTGTTACAGTCACAGTAATAGTTGCCACTCCAGATTGTTCCGCTACCGGGGTTACAGTAACTGTCCTGTTGGCGCCGCTTCCTCCAAATTCTATATTAGCCAATGGAACTAGAGCAATATTGCTTGAAGCACCTGTAACAGTAAGGGTAGCAGGATCTGTCTCAACATCTCCGATTATAAAAGCCAGAGAGCCAGTGTTCCCATTTTCAAATATCATCTGATCATCTATTGCGGTTATTGTCGGAAGGTCATTCACTGGAGTTACTGTCACAATAAATTCCTCTGACGCCGTTTCACTATCTCCATCTGTTACTGTCACTGTTATAGTAGCGCTTCCAAACTGATTGGCTGCCGGGGTAACAGTAACTGTCCTGTCTGTACCGCTTCCTCCAAAGACTATATTCGCCAATGGAACAAGGGTAGTATCACTTGAACTCTTCGTAAGTATCAAAGCAGCAGGATCTGTCTCAACATCTCCAATTGTAAAAAATAATGCTCCTGTGCTGGTATCTTCATCTATTGTCTGATTGTATATTTCACTTATTGTTGGCAGATCATTCACTGAGGTAACTGTCAGTTGGAAAATCTCCTGCGCACTACCTCCATCTGCATCTTGTACTGTCACTGTTATGTTGGCAGTTCCAAACTGATTTCCAGCAGGAGTTACTGTCACTGTCCTGTCTGTACCGCTTCCTCCAAAAACTATATTCGTATTTGGAACAAGTGTCGTATTGCTTGAAGCACCTGTAACTGTCAGGTCATTTACCGCTGTCTCAACATCTCCTATTGTAAAAGCCAATGCTCCTGTGTTCG